>CAYGQN010000315.1:0-5263 GCA_964351795.1 uncultured Gammaproteobacteria bacterium | reverse complement strand
GCGGCGCGCGCTCTAAGATTTTGTGCAGCTTCCAGGCCTTGTGCCGGGACAGCGGGCGGCATTCCTCGATAGCCACGATATCGCCTTCCATGCATTCGTTGTTCTCATCGTGGGCGAGGAGTTTGGTCGAACGCCGGATGTACTTCTTGTAAATCGGGTGCTGGACCTGTCGGTCAATGCGCACGGATATGGTCTTGTCCATGCGGTTGCTGACGACCTGGCCTGTCAGGGTACGACGCAATTTCTGCTTTTCTTCGCTCATGGCCGGGTCCCTTACGCGTTCTCACGAATGAGGGTCAGCGTGCGCGCAATTTCACGCTTGACCGTTTTCAACTGGCTTGGACGCGAAAGCTGTCCGGTGCCCTTCTGCATCCGCAGATTGAACTGCTCGCGCAGAAGCGCATCCAGGTGCTGCTCCAGCTCGGCCGTGCTTTTCTGTCTCAACTCCCGGGCTTTCATCACATCACCTTGCGCGTCAGAAATTCAGTTTTGATTGGCAGTTTCGCCGCGGCCAGGCGGAACGCCTCGCGAGCAACGGTTTCCGGAACGCCCTCCATTTCATAGAGGACCTTGCCGGGCTTGATCTCGGCAACCCAGTACTCGACGTTGCCCTTGCCCTTGCCCTGGCGCACTTCCAGTGGCTTCTTGGTGATGGGCTTGTCCGGGAACATGCGGATCCACAGCTTGCCACCGCGTTTCACGTGACGGCTGATGGCACGCCGGCCGGCCTCGATCTGTCGGGCCGTCAGACGTCCACGCGTAACCGCTTTCAGTCCGAACTCGCCGAAGCTGACCTTGTTGCCGCTGTGCGCCAGGCCACGGTTGCGGCCCTTCATCTGCTTGCGGAATTTCGTATTTTTTGGCTGAAGCACGGTCAGTCACTCCACTACTTGCTGGCGGCGGCTTCGGCGGGCTCGTCCTGGGAATGGAGACCTTCGATAATCTCTCCCTTGAACACCCAGACCTTGATGCCGATGATTCCGTAGGTGGTACGCGCTTCGGCGATACCGTAGTCGATATCGGCGCGCAGGGTGTGCAGGGGCACACGGCCCTCGCGGTACCACTCCGAGCGGGCGATTTCGGCACCATTGAGCCGGCCTGCGACATTGATTCGGATGCCCAGCGCACCCAGGCGCATGGCATTGGAAACAGCACGCTTCATTGCGCGGCGGAACATGATGCGCCGCTCGAGCTGGTGAGCCACGCCCTCTGCCACCAGGTAGGCATCGAGCTCCGGCTTGCGGATTTCCTCAACGCTGATGTGCACCGGCACGCCGAGCATCCGGGATACCGCGCCGCGCAGCGCCTCGATGTCTTCACCCTTCTTGCCGATGACGATACCCGGGCGCGCGGTGTGAATGACGATGCGCGCATTGTTTGCGGGGCGCTCGATCTGGATCCGGCTTACCGATGCATGCGCCAGCCGGCGTCGCAGCTCCTCGCGAACCTTCAGGTCGGCATTGAGGTAATCCGCGTACTGCCGCTTGTCGGCATACCAGGTCGATGTCCAATCCTTGACGACACCGAGCCTGAAGCCAACTGGATGTACTTTCTGTCCCATACCGACCTCTTATTCCTTCTCTGCGACCATCAGTGTGATGTGGCTCATCCGCTTGGTGATGGGCCCTGCGCGACCACGCGCACGGGCGCGGAAGCGGCCCATGTTCGGGCCCTCATCGACGTGCACGCCAATCACGCACAATTCGTCGATGTCGGCGCCGTCATTGTGCTCTGCGTTGGCGATTGCCGATTCCAGCACTTTCTTGACGATTTCCGCGCCTTTCTTCGGGCTGAAGCTCAGCAGGTTGACCGCCTGTTCCACGGGGAGACCGCGAACCTGGTCAGCCACCAGCCGCAGCTTCTGGGCGGAGATCCGCGCGTACCTGATAGTTGCCGATGTAGCCATGATCGTGATCCGTTCCTACTTGCTCTTGCGATCCGCGATGTGGCCGCGAAACAGCCGTGTCACCGCGAATTCGCCGAGCTTGTGACCGACCATGTCCTCGGTCACGAAGACCGGCACATGTTGACGGCCGTTGTGTACGGCCAGGGTCAGCCCGACCATGTCGGGGATGACCATGGAGCGGCGCGACCAGGTCTTGATCGGACGCTTTTCATTGTTGGCTCTTGCCTTCTCGACCTTCGCGACCAGGTGATGGTCGACGAAGGGACCCTTCTTGATTGAACGAGGCACCCGTTATCCCCTTTAACGCTTGTTACGACGGCGAACGATTTGCTTGTTCGTTCGCTTGTTGTGGCGGGTCTTGTGGCCCTTGGTCGGCTGCCCCCAGGGACTGACCGGATGCCGGCCGCCGGAGGTCCGGCCCTCACCGCCACCATGCGGGTGGTCGACAGGGTTCATGGCCACACCGCGCACGGTCGGGCGAACACCCCGCCAGCGCTTGGCACCGGCCTTGCCGAGCTTGCGCAGCGAATGCTCATGGTTGCCAGCCTCGCCGATGGTCGCGCGGCACTCGACAGAGACCTTGCGCATTTCGCCGGAACGCAGCCTGAGCGTGGCCTGCTGGCCTTCACGGGCGACCAACTGAACGGAAGCTCCGGCACTACGGGCCAGCTGCGCGCCCTTGCCGGGCTTGAGCTCGACGCAATGCACCGTGGAGCCAACCGGGATGTTCCGCAGGGGCAGGCAATTGCCCAGCTTGATCGGAGCAGCGGAACCGGACTGCACGGCATCGCCCGCCTTCAGGTTGCGCGGCGCGATAATGTACCGGCGCTCGCCATCGGCGTACAGCAGCAGTGCGATGTTGGCCGTGCGGTTCGGATCGTACTCGATCCGCTCCACGCGTGCGCTGATATCGTCCTTGTCGCGCTTGAAGTCGATAATCCGGTAGCGCTGCTTGTGCCCACCACCGCGGTGGCGCACGGTAATCCGGCCGGCATTGTTGCGCCCGGATCCCCGGCTCTGCTTTTCGACCAGCGGTGCCCAGGGCTCACCCTTGTGGAGCTCGGCCCGGGTGACCTTGACGACTCCGCGCCTGCCGGCGGAAGTTGCTTTGACTTTGATGATTGGCATTGTCCGGCTCCGCTATTCCGCGCCCATGAAATCGATGTCATGACCGGCTTTCAGGGTCACGTAGGCTTTCTTCCAGTCGCTGCGCTTGCCGCGACCGCTGCGCGTGCGCTTGGTCTTGCCCTTGACGTTGAGGACCTGTACGGCGTCGACCTCGACTTCGAACATCTTCTCCACCGCGCGGCGGATGTCCGGCTTTGTTGCTTCGCTGGCAACGCGGAAGACGAACTGGTTGTGCGCGTCGCCGAGGCGCGCGGACTTTTCCGTAATGCGCGGCGACAGCAGGACTTTCATCAGGTCACGTTCGTTCATGCCAGGTGCTCCCCGATTTTCTCCAGGGCCGCCTTGGCCACGATGACCTTGCCGAACCGCAGCAGGTCCACCGGGTTCACTTCGGTCACGTCGATGACGTCGACCTTCGGGATGTTGCGAGCGGCAAGGTACAGGTTCGCGTCCGCGCTACTGACGATCAGCAGGGCGGAATCGGCATTCAGGCGCCCGAGCAACTCGACGAGGAGCTTCGTGCGCGGCGCCTCGACGGCGATGTCTTCGACAACCACCAGCCGTTCCTGGCGGGAAAGCTCAGACCAGATGGCACGCATGGCGCCGCGATACATCTTTCGGTTGACCTTCTGCTCGTAGCTGCGCGGCCGCGCTGCGAACGTGACACCGCCCCCACGCCAGATAGGGCTGGCCGAGCTGCCGGCCCGGGCGCGGCCCGTGCCTTTCTGGCGCCACGGCTTGGCCGTGGTTGCCTTGACGTCGGCGCGCGTCTTCTGCGCCTTGGTTCCCGAGCGGCTGCCGGCCATGTAGGCGACAACGACCTGGTGCACCAGCGCCTCGTTGTATTCCGCACCGAAGGCTTCATCGGCGACGGTCACCGCACCGGCAGCGCTGCCGGACTGGGGTGAAATGAGTTGCAGTTCCATGGTCTACCTCCTGACCTTGGTCGTCGGTCGCACGATGACGCGCCCGCCACGCGAGCCGGGCACGGCCCCGCGAATCAGCAGCAGGTTGCGTTCCGGGTCAACCCGGACGACTTCCAGGTTCAGCACGCTGCGGCGCACGTTACCGAGGTGACCGGCCATCTTCTTGCCCTTGAACACCTTGCCCGGGCTCTGGTTCTGGCCCGTTGAACCGGCCGCGCGGTGCGACAGCGAGTTGCCGTGGGTGGCATCCTGCGAGCGGAAGTTGTGGCGCTTGATGGCGCCGGCATAACCCTTGCCGATGGTTGTGCCAGAGACGTCGACCTTCTGGCCCTGCTCGAACTGCGCAACGGTCAGTTCAGCACCAGCGGCCAGCTCGTCGCCCTCGCCGTCAACCAGGCGGAATTCCCACAGCCCGGCGCCGGTCTCTGCCTGGGCCTGGGCAAGCTTGCCGGCCATGGCCTTGTTGATACGGTTCCGGTTGCGTTCACCAGCGGTGACCTGCACGGCGCGATAGCCGTCCGTTTCCACGGTCTTGACCTGGGTGACACGATTCGGACCCGCCTCGATCACGGTCACGGGCACGGACACACCGTCTTCAGTGAAGATCCGTGTCATACCGTGTTTCTTTCCTACGATTCCGAGCGGCATTGCAATTTCCTCTCCAGGTAATCCCGGCTCAGCTCAGCTTTATCTGCACGTCCACGCCGGCGGCGAGGTCGAGCTTCATCAGCGCGTCGACGGTCTTTTCCGTCGGATTGACGATATCCAGCAGGCGCTTGTGAGTGCGCAGCTCGTACTGGTCGCGCGCGTCCTTGTTCACATGCGGCGAGATCAGCACCGTGAAGCGCTCCTTGCGCGTCGGCAGTGGGATCGGGCCTTTCACCTGGGCACCTGTACGACGCGCAGTCTCCACGATTTCGCGGGTCGACTGGTCGATGAGGCGATGGTCGAATGCCTTCAGCCGGATTCTTATGATTTGCTCGTTCATTTTCGCTGCCTTGGTGCTCTGACGTGCTTCGGTTGTTGCCACCGCGCCTTGCGGGGGAGCCAGTCTGCTTGCCTGCTTACTCGATGATCTTGGCGACGACGCCGGCACCGACGGTGCGGCCACCCTCGCGAATCGCGAACCGCAGACCCTCTTCCATCGCAATCGGGTGAATCAGCTTCACTGTCATCTTGATGTTGTCGCCGGGCATCACCATCTCAACGCCCTCCGGCAGCGCAACCGCACCCGTCACGTCCGTCGTGCGGAAGTAGAACTGCGGCCGGTAGTTCGAGAAAAACGGCGTGTGGCGGCCACCCT
>CAYGQN010000314.1:0-5285 GCA_964351795.1 uncultured Gammaproteobacteria bacterium | reverse complement strand
TGACCGGAGATGTACTCCTCGTTCCAGAACAGCTTGTTGTCCCCCAGCGGCCCCCAGCTGGGTGCGCCGGGAATGGTCACGGTGAACTTGCGGTGCTGCGGTGTGAGGGCGAACAGGGGCATGTCCTCCTCGTAGACGCGGGTCATGTCGAGCACGCGGCCCTTGCGGATGAGGGCCGTGGCCGCCAGCACCTTCTCGGGCGTAAGCAGGTTGGCCGCGCCCTTCTGGTCATCGGCGCCCCATTTCGAAGGCCACCACTTCTCCGGCAGTTCGCCGGCACCGGCCTGCAGCCCTGTTGCCAGCATCATGGCCAACAGCATGGTACGAATCGTGTTCATGGTTTCTCCCGGGAGTGTCAGCGGCCCTTGAAATCGGGCCGGCGTTTTTCGGTAAAGGCGCGGATCCCTTCGCGGTAGTCCTCGCTGCGCCAGGCATCACGCCGGGCGGCGGCGACCTTCTCGGCGACTTCCGCGCCGGGCAGGGGTTCGGCTTCCAGGGCCTGCAGCGTGGCCTTGAGCGCGCGGATCCCGAGCGGGGAATTCGCGGCGATGCGCGTCGCCGTCACGGCCAGCGTCTCCTCGAAGGCATCGGCATCGACCACCCGGTTGACCAGGCCGCAGGCCAGCGCCCGGCCGGCATCCAGCGGCAGGCCGGTGAACAGCATCTCGCGCAGCACCGCCCGGCCAAGGCTGCGGGAGAGGTTGGCAAGCCCGGTCATGCTGTAGGGCACGCCAACCAGCGCCGGCGTCACAGCGAAGGTGGCCGCGGACGTGGCGAGGATGATGTCGCAGGCCAGCACCATCTCCACGGCACCGCCCCAGACGCCGCCGTCGACCGCGGCAATGAGGGGCACCGGTACACCGCGAACGGCCCGGATGAGGCGGCGCATGGAAGTGTCCCAGGCTTCCGGGTCCGAGCCGTCCAGGGCCAGCTCGGCGATGTCCTGTCCGGCCGCCCAGGTACGCCCGTCGGTATTGGCGCGCAGGACAATGACTCTGGCCCCGGCGCGCACGGCCTGTGCCAGTGCCGCCTCGATGGCCGCCGCCATCTCGGCATTCAGGGCGTTGCGACGCTCGGGGCGGTTCAGGCTGACGCGCACAACGGCGCCGTCCGCCTCCCAGTTGACACACTCGTTCATGAACCCGTTTGCACTCCCGAAAATGGCGGTCGGCGGACAGCGGGCACAGCCAACCTGAGTGCACCGCCGCATTCGCGTATGATTACGGATTCTTGCAACGATGACGAGGAGCCACAACATGACACGGATCGCGATGACTGCGCTGATGGCGCTGTGCCTGGGCCTGACGGCCTGCGGGGGCGGTGAGGAAAGCGGCAGCACGATGGACAAAATGAGTTCGACGGCCAAGGAGGCTGCCGGTGACATGAAGGCTGCCGCTGAAGAAGCGGCCGATGACATGGGCGCGGCCATGGACGAGGCGGGCGACGCCATGGAGGAAGCCATGGACGAGACCACCGACGCCGCCGGCGAAGCCGCCGAGGAAACCGGCGACTGGATGGATCGCGCCAAGGACGCCGCCATGGATGCCGGCAAGCAGACCATGGAAGAAGGTGGCGACATGACGGCCGCGGCCAAGCAGGCCGGCAGCGCCGCCATGGACGAGGCCAAGGCCTCCAGTGGCGACATGGTGAAAGACGCCAAGAAGGCCGCCAGCGGCCTGATGGAGTAAGCGCATTGCCCGGCCCGGCCCGCCGAATCGCGGGCCGGGCCGGTATCTTCAGCCGCCGCCGTCCAGCGGCAACGCCGCACCATTGACGTAGGAGGCGGCGTCACTGGCCAGCCATACCACGGCCTCGGCCACTTCCTCCGGGCGGCAGACCCGGCCGATGGCCAGCGTCTCGCCGAAGGCCTGCTTGGCCGAGTCATCCCCGTCGACCATCCGGTCGAGCATCGGCGCGTCCACCGCCCCCGGGCACACGGCGTTCACCCTGATGCCCTGCCGCGCGAACTCCAGCGCCGCCGAGCGGGTCATGCCGATGATGCCGTGCGCCGCCGCCGCGTAGGCCGCGTAATGGGGCGCGCCCTGCAGCCCCCAGTTGCCGGCCATGTTCACGATGCTGCCACCGCCCTGCTCCCGCATCACGCGCAGCTCCGCCCTCAGGCAGCGGAAAGCGCCACTGAGTTTGACGTCCAGCATCCGCTGCCAGTGCGCATCGGTGATATCCGCCAGCGTCGCCGCGGGCCCCTCCCAGCCGGCATTGTTGAAAGCGCAATCCAGCCGCCCCAGGTCCGCCACGGCCGCGGCCAGCAGCGCCGTGACACTGTCGGGGTCGGTCACATCCACCACCCGGAAGGCGATGTCGCCATTGCCGGCCATGGCCTCGACCAGGGCATTACCGCTGTCGGCATTGCGCCCGGCCACGATCACCCGCGCACCCTCGCGCAGCATCGCCGCCGCAGTGGCGCGACCGATGCCACCGGTGCCGCCGATGATGAGCGCCGTGCGCCCTTCCAGCAGGCCGCTCATGAGCGCACCCCCGCGGCATGGGCCAGCGCCATGTCGAAGTCCACCCGGCGCGACGCAAGCAGCGCCGGACTGGCGGACGTGATGGCCGCCATTTCCGCGGCAATGGCATTTTCCACCCCGCCACCGGCGATGATCGCCAGCGCCTTGCCGAGTTCGTCCGCATCGTCGAAGACCAGCGTCCACACGGCATCGAAGGCGGGTACGTCATCGCTGCCCAGCCCCCCCAGCATGTGCTCCAGGCCGGCACTGAGCACACGCGCCGCCGGCAGGATGGCGTTGTCCAGCGTGACCCGGCCGAGGGCATCGAGCGCCTGGAAATCCAGGCCTCCGTCCACGTGCGGGAACAGCATCCGCAGGCGCCAGAGCTGGCTCGACAGTGTGACGGCGCCGAGATCCCCGGCGCTGTACTGACCGTGGTACTGGCCGGCATTGAAGCTCGGCGCGATGGTCGTGTAGTTGGGCTCGTCGGCACGGACCGGCCCGGTGTCCGGGTGCCCGCTGGCGAACAGATCCCGGAAGCGCTGCATCTGTTGCTGATCCTCGAAGTACAGGTTGCACATGCACACCGCCGGAGGCGCGTCGCCGGGCACGTCCAGCCCCAAGTCCACGTCGCAATCGAGAATGCGGCTGTGCCTGAGGGAAGTGCCCACGGCCAGTGGCAGGTGCCGGTTCATGTAGTACTCGGCATCGAAGGCTGCGCCTGGCAACTGTTCGTAGACGATGGAAACGCGGAAATCGCCGTTGGCGTTTCGCATTGACGTGTTCTCCTGTGGGGCCGCGGGCCTGCTATGCTCGTCGCAGGAGCATCGTCATGCAAGCCATACTGAGCCGTTTCCTCCGATCCCTGATTCGCCTGTACCAGCGCACGCTGAGCCCGCTGGTGGGCAACCGCTGCCGGTTTTATCCCAGCTGCTCGCATTACGCCGACGAGGCGATCGCACTGCACGGCCCGCTGCACGGCAGCGCGCTGGCGGTATGGCGCCTGTGCCGCTGCCAGCCGCTGTGTCGAGGGGGCTTCGACCCGGTGCCCGGCAGCGCACTGGAGGAAACCGCCCCGCCGCAGGACAAACCCGCCTCGCCCTCGTCGCCATCCCCCTGAAGCGCCGCCGCATGGGCTGCCTGCTTCCCGCGGCCATGCACTGACGCGTTCCGACCCGGCTTCGCCTGACGCCCGTTGAGTACTGCGCACCCACGCGCGCCCGCATCATGGCCGGCCGCAAAACGGGTTCAACGCAGGTCGGCGAAAAACGCCCGGATGTCATCCACCAGCAGCCCCGGCTCCTCCATCGCGGCAAAATGGCCGCCGCGGGGCATTTCCGTCCAGCGGGTGATGTTGTAGGCCCGCTCGGCCCAGGCACGCCTGGGCCTGCACAGATCCTTGAACAAGGCACCGGCGGTCGGTGTTTCGACGTAGCTGACCGGCGGGCCGAACAGGCCGGCGGCCATGGACTCCCGGTACAGGCGGATGGCCGAGGGCATGGCCCCGGTCACCCAGTACAGCATGATGTTGGTGATGAGTTCATCGCGCGTGAAGCGGCTGTCCAGGTCGCCATCGCAGTCGCTCCAGAGCTGGAAGCACTCGAGAATCCACGCCGCCAGTCCCAGTGGCGAGTCATTCAGGGCGTAGGCGAGCTGGTCCGGCAGCAGGCCCTGGATGACCGCGTAGCCCTTCTGGCGCTCGGCGTAGTCGATGGTCATGGCGAAGGGGCCGGGCACCACGCCCTGGGCGCGGGCCTCCTCGGGATCGTCGGTGGACGGTGCCGCGACCATGTTCAGGTGCACGCCAACCACCTGTGCCGGGGCGGCCAGTGCCATGTAGGGGCTGACCAGGCCGCCCCAGTCCCCGCCCTGCACGCCGTAACGCGTATAGCCAAGGCCCTGCATCAGCTTCACCTGGCGCTCGGCCACGAGGCGCACGTGGCAGCCAGGCTGCGGCCACGGGTCCGACCACGCGTAACCGGTCATGGACGGGCAGATGACATGGAAGGCATCGGCGGGGTCACCGCCGTGCGCTTCGGGCGCCACCAGCGGGCCGATGATTTTCGTGAACTCCGCCACCGAACCAGGCCAGCCATGGGTGAGAACCAGCGGCAGGGCATGCGCATGTGCCGAGGGTACGTGCAGGTAGTGCAGCCACTGGCCGTCGATGCTGGCCCGGTACTGCGGGAAGGCGTTCAGGGCGGCCTCGTGCCGGCGCCAGTCGTAGTCCTCGCGCCAGTACCGCACGAACTCGCGCATGTAGTGCACGTCCGGGCCGTAGTCCCAGCCACTGCCGGCAATGGTGTTCGGGAACCGCGCACCGGCCAGCCTGGCGGCAAGGTCATCCAGCACCGTGTCCGGGACCTGGATACGAAAAGCTTCGATCTGCATGGGCTTCCCCCTGTGCCTGTGTTGTTGTCCGCGCGCCGGCTCAGCCCGGCGCGGGTTCGCGTTGCTCGCGCAGCAGGGCGGCGCCCGTCACCAGCAGCACCGCGGCCAGCAGTGAAGGCAGCTCGAAGCCCCCGCTCAGCGCCGCCAGGCGGCCCGCCACCAGCGGCCCCAGCAACTGCCCGGCGCCGAAAGCGGCCGTCATCAGCCCCAGGGCCCGTGCCACCTCGGTGCCCGCGCACAACCGGGCGGCACTCAGGCCGACCGCCGTGATGCCGGCGAAGGTTGCACCGAGCAGGGCCCCGCCGGCAAGCACGGCCAGCGGACCACCGCCGAACCCCGCCAGCAGCACGCCCACCGCCTCGAGCAGGTAGGCCACGCGCAAGGCCGAGCTGATCCGGAAGCGGATCGCCATGCGCTGCCAGAACCATA
>CAYGQN010000313.1:0-5299 GCA_964351795.1 uncultured Gammaproteobacteria bacterium | reverse complement strand
GCATCGCCGCCGGACAGCTCCAGTTGCTCGCACATCGTCAGGTCGCCGTCGGCGCAGGCGCTGATGATGCCCCGCTCGTCGGCGTCGACGCCCGTGGCGGCCACCAGCAGGCCGGCCAGCAGGGCGGCGGTATCAGTTGAGCTGCGAGGCATTCCAGAGCCGCAGCAGGTAGGGTAGCCAGGCGAGGATGAGCAGGGCGAAGGCGATGGCCTCGACCTGGATGATGAAGCGATAACGGGCACGGCCTGCGGCCTCTTCCTGCTCATTGAGGAACATGCGCGCCATGAACATCTCCAGGGGCAGCACGAACAGCATGATGGGCGCGAACACCGGCGCCAGCACGGTGGGTACGAAGCCCCAGCCCTCGTAGACGGCCGCGCCACCGGCGAAGGGCGCGCAGGCGATCAGGCCGGCGGTGAACAGCAGCAGGGTGACGCGCATCGGTCCAAGCCGACGAAGAATGCTCATGCGTGTGTGCTCTGGCGGGCCAGGGTTGCGGTCAGGTGGCCGGGCCGCGAGGATAGCACAGCGTCGGGCGGCCGCCAGGCGTGTTCACAAGGGGGGAATGGCATTGAAACTGTCGCGATTCGGCGAAAGGTATGCACGCGACACCGGGGCGCGCGTACTCATGGAGGACCTCGGCGAAGCGCTGTCGGGTGCCCGCGAGATACTCATGCTCGGTGGCGGCAACCCGGCCTACATCCCGGCGGTGCAGACGGTGTTGCGCGAGCAGATGGCGAACATCGCCGCCGATGCCGATGCCTTCAGCGCATCGCTGGGCGATTACGCGCCCCCGGCCGGGGATGCGCGCTTCGTCGCCGCGCTTGCCGCCTTCCTGCGCGAGCACTGCGGCTGGCCGGTGACCACGCGCAATATCGCGCTGACCGGCGGCAGCCAGAACGGGTTCTTCGTGCTGTTCAACCTGCTCGCCGGCGCCTGCAGCGACGGCGCGAGCCGGCATGTGCTGCTGCCCCTGCTGCCCGAGTACATCGGCTATGCGGACCTCGGCCTGGACGAGGGCCTGTTCCGCGCCTGCCGACCGCTTGTCGAAATGCAGGGCCGGCACCGCTTCAAGTACCGGGTGGATTTCGATGCGCTCGACATCGATGCGGACACGGCGGCCATCTGCGTGTCGCGGCCCACCAACCCCACCGGCAACGTGATCAGCGACGACGAAGTGGCCCGCCTGGCCGGCCTCGCCCGCGAGCACGATATTCCGCTCATCCTCGACAGCGCCTACGGCCTGCCGTTCCCGGGAATCGTGTTCGTCGATGCCGGCACACCCTGGTACGACAACCTGGTGGTCTGCATGAGCCTGTCCAAGCTGGGCCTGCCCGGTGCCCGCACCGGCATCATCATCGGTCCGGAGGACATCGTGTCCGCGGTCAGCGCGGTGACCGCGGTGACCGCGCTGGCGGTGAGCAACATCGGCCCGGCGCTGGTGCGGCCGCTCATCGAGGACGGGCGCCTGCTGGCCCTGTCCAGGGAGGTGATCCGGCCTTTCTATGCGGCCCGGGCCGAGCAGGCGCTGGCGATCATCGACGAGCTGTTCGAGGGCCTGGATTACCGGGTCCACGTGGCCGAGGGCGCGTTCTTCCTGTGGTTGTGGTTCCCTGGCCTGCCGGTCAGCAGCGAGGTGTTGTACCAGCGCCTGAAGGCGCGCGGCGTGCTGGTGCTGTCGGGGCATTACTTCTTTCCCGGGCTGGAAGGGGACTGGCCGCACAGCCGGGAATGCCTGCGCGTGAGCTATGCGCAGCCCGAGGCGGTTGTACGTACCGGCATTGCCGGCATCGCCGCCGAAGTGCGGGCGCTCACCGGCTGAGCGCGGCGGCTGGCCTACAGCGCCTTCACCTCGTCGATCAGGCCGGCGAACTGGCGGCGGATGAGGGCCGGATCCTTGAGGGCCTGGCCGGTGACGAAGGTGCCATGGATGCTGGCGAGCAGATGTGCCGCGCCATTGTCCGGGTCAGCTACGCCCAGGCGCCGGTACTGCTCGGTGACCCAGTCCAGTTGCACGCGGATGATGTCGTCGGCCTGGTCGGTCAGCGGCGAGGCGGTCTTGCCCAGTTCCTGGCACAGCGAGCCCACCGGGCAGCCGCGATCGGCAATCATCTCGGCGTGTGCGATGAGGTTCTCCAGCAGGCGGACCAGGCAGCCGCGCGGGTCCTCGGCGCAGCCGCAGTCCGAGAGCATGTTGCCGATGTCGGCCTTGCGCTCGGCGATGACGGCGGCGGCCAGGTCCTCCTTGGTCTTGAAGTAGTAATAGACGTTGCCGAGCGGTACCGACGAGGCCTCGGCGATGTCCGCCAGCGTGGTCCGCGCCATGCCCTGCTGGTAGATGAGTTGCTTGGCGGCGTCGATGAGGCGCTCGCGCTTGTCGCTCGTTCGTGGCATAAGCGTCTGAAGTTAGTTACCTTTCCAAGACGATAGAGGGATCGCCCCGGCGGGTCAAGCGGGGGCGGTCGCTGCCGGCGCGCTGATGTGAAGGGCGCATGGCGGACAGGGTGCCCGGGACCGGCAAGGGCACGGGCCGGCGAGGGCTGGGGAGCGCCCCGGCGCAGCGGCGTCGGATGCCGGGACATGGGCGGGGGACCTTCGGGAGCGTGCCGCCGGGGTCGCGCATGACGCTCGCGCGCCGGGCGCGGTCGCCGCTGTCAGTTGATGGCGGTCTTGCCGACGATGGTGGGGGCCTGGTCGGCGCCGAGGGCGCTGGTCAGGGCGATGAAGGTGCTCGGGCCGACCGTGCCATCGGGGCGGATACCCACGCTCGACTGGAAGGCCATGATGCGCTTGATCAGCGGCCAGTCGAACTCGCCCCCGGTGCCGCCCGCGGCCGCCTGGACGGCATCGCCCTCCAGGCGCGCCATGGCCTCGCGCAGCCAGCCCACCGCGTCAGGCCCGGACTCGGCGTTGATGACCTCCACGTCCTCGAGGGGCGGGCGCCACAGCACCAGGTACTCGCCGTGCCAGACACGCTGGATTTCCTCGCGGCTGAAGCGGTGCACCCGGCCATCGACGTCGAGCAGGACGTGGGTATCGTCCAGCCCGGCCACCACGGCGTGGAAGCTGAAGCGCGGGTTGTGCCAGAGCGTAAGGATGGCAGGCCGGTTCAGTCGCTCAAGGTCCTGCCACGAGCCCCAGCCCTGCATGCACTTGTAGGCCATGCTGCGGACCGAACGACACAGGGGCTGCTCGGGTTCGCGGCTGAACTGCTCGCCCCAGTGCGCGAGCAGTCGCCGTTCGGCCACGGCCCGCGCCGTGGCGCTTGAAAGGGCGAGGTCTTCGATATTGACCACCGCTGTGCCGCCGCGGCTCTGCCCGGGCAGTTCGACCGTGCCGGCCGTTGCGGTGTCGGCCGCGGGCTTGCGACCGGCAGCCGGGCCGAGGCTGCTCCACCAGTGCAGCAGGCCGGCGGTGCCGGCAAGTGCCAGCAGCAGCGGCAGGGCGACCAGCGCCCGGCGTGGCAGCAGCGACACCAGCAGGCGTGGCCGGTCGGGATCGGCGAAGGCGCGCCGGACATCGCGCACGTCGACCCGGTCGCTGTCGTTGAGGTAGGCCGTCTGCAGGGCCCGGTCGCAGGCGATATCCAGGTGCCGTGCAACGCCGCGGCTGCGACGCAGCAGGCGCCGGAGTGCGGCCGGGGACACCAGCCCGGGATCGCCGTCGGCGGCCCGCAGCTTGTGCTGGATGTAGTCCCGTGCGGCAGGGAAGTCCATTCCGTCGGTGCGGATTTCCCGGTCCGCGAGATCCAGGAAGCTGCCCTCGCCGAGCGCCAGGTTGCCGGCCGTGGCATGACGCCCCAGCAGCAGCACCGGCAGGGCGCGTCGGCCGCGGATGCGGGCATCGAGCAGGCGCTGCAGGCGCTTGAGTACGTCGGGCGGTATGCGATGGGCATCGTCGATGATGAGCAGCGGGGTACGGCCGGCGCGATGGCTGGCCAGCAGCTGCTCGCGCAATTGCAGCACCAGCTCGCGCAGCGGCTGACCGGCCGGGCCCGGCCGCTCGACAAGGCGTTCCAGCACTTCCCGGATGGCGGTCGGCGGGCGGGCCATCACGGTGACATCAACCGTCTCCGGCACAGCCCGCGCCAGCAGCTGGCCGGTGATGGTCTTGCCGATGCCGGCGACGCCGGTCAGCGCGACGTTGCAGCCCTCGTCCAGCAAGGCCTCCCGCAGGCGTGCGATGAGGGCACGTTGAGCCTGCCGGCAGACGATGAAGCGCGAAGACGGATCCGTTGAAAACGGTGCTTCGCGAAGGCCGAAGAATGCCTCGTACATGGATTCCGACCCGCTTACCTGCTCTCGAAACTGCTGTAATAGTAGTTGATAAATCTATGTTAATACAACATTAGTTTTGAGATTTATCATGCAGATTCGAGGTATTGGGGAATGCTGCGGGCAAACCCGGTGACGCGGCGGGTGATTCAGCCCCCGGGCGTGTCCCTCGGCCGATCGATGAAGGCGCCGAGTGCGGCGGCGGTCCGGCCGCCGAGGCGTTCCAGCCAGGCACGTCGCCGGCTGGCGGTGATCTCCACCACGCGCCAGTCCTGGCAGGCGGCCAGGACGAGGTCGTCACTGGTGGCCAGCTCATCCACCAGGCCAAGGGCCAGGGCCTGCTCGGCGAACCAGTATTCACCGGTGGCCACCCGGTCCAGGTCCAGGCCCGGCCGGTGCCGCGCGATGAAATCCCTTAACAGGCGGTGGGCCTCCGCCAGGTCGTCGCGGAACTTGGCCCGATCCGCGTCGGTATTCTCGCCGAACAGGGTCAGGGTACGTTTGTACTCCCCGGCCGTGTGCTGCTCGAAGTCGATGTCATGGCGCTTGAGCAGCCGATGGAAATTCGGCAACTGCCCGACGACGCCGATCGAGCCGATGATGGCGAACGGGGCGGCAACCAGGCGATCGGCCACGCAGGCCATCATGTAGCCGCCGGAGGCAGCCACCTTGTCCACCGCCACGGTCAGGTGCAGGCCGGCCTTGCGCAGCCGGTCCAGCTGCGAGGCGGCGAGCCCGTAGCCGTGCATGACACCGCCGCTGCTCTCGAGCACCAGCAGCACCCGGTCCTGCTCGCCGTGGGCCAGCACGATGGCACTGATGGCCTCGCGCAGGCCGCTCACGGCGGTGGCGCCGATGTCCCCGTGGAAGCGCAGCACGAACAGGCGGCGCTCGGGCAGGCCGTCGAGACTGCCGCCAATGCGCCGGCGGCGGCGCTGCCAGAGGCGGCGGACCGGCATCCCGGCCTCCCGCAGCGAATCGGCGCGGCGTTGCAGTTGCTCGTTGATGACCCGCAGCTGCAGCCG
>CAYGQN010000312.1:0-5342 GCA_964351795.1 uncultured Gammaproteobacteria bacterium | reverse complement strand
CGGGTCGGGCTGCGCGATCGAGCACGTGCGGACGCGCAGCGTGCGCGACAGCGCTTTCCTGCTGGACATCAGCGCCGGCTACCTGCCCGGCGCCCCGGCTGCGGCCCCGGGCCGCGATGGCGGCTTCCTGCGCGCGACGCAACGCAAGCCACCGCAGTTGCGGATCGCGCTGAACCTGGACGAGCCGGAGGTGGACCTGCACCCGCAGTGCCGGGACGCGGTGCTGGCCCTGGCCGACACCCTCGCCAGGCTTGGCCACGTGGTCGAGGCCGCGGCCCCGGGCCTGGACTACACCGCGCTGAACCAGGCCCAGAACATCATGATGCTGAGCGAGTTCGCCCTGGGGATGCAGGGCATCGCCCGCCTGCACGGCGGCCGGCTGGATGAACGCCACCTGGAACCGCTGAGCCTGGCCATGCTGGAGGCCGGCGCCCGGCTAGGCGCCGGCGAGTACATCGCCGCGGTCCAGCACGCGGCCGCGCTCGGTGCGCGCATGGCCGAATTCCAGCAGGGCTGGGATCTCGTCCTGCAGCCGGTGACCTGCAATCCGCCGGTGCCGCTGGGGACCATCAATGCCCTGCCCGGGGACACGGTCGAGCGCTTCGTCCAGCGCTTCAAGCGCGAGTACTCGCCCTACACCCACCTGTACAACATGACCGGCCAGCCCTCGGCCGCCATCCCGGTGCTGACCAGCGAGGACGGCCTGCCGCTGGCGGCGATGCTCAGCGGCCGCAACGGCGAGGACGACCTCCTGTTCGGCGTATGCGCCCAGGTCGAGCGCGCACGCCCCTGGTTCAACCGGCGCCCGGACCTGCGGGCCCTGGCCGCCAGCTCCTGAGCCCGCCTGGCCCATGCCTCTCCCCACGCCCGCCGACTGCCGCTGACCAACGCCGGAGCAAACCGCATGACCACCTTGCCTCACCCCAACCGACGCCTGGCCGCCCTGCTCGCGGCGGCCTGCCTGCACGCCGGCGCCGCGGCCGCCGCCCCGGACGCCATTTTCGTGAATGCACGCGTGTGGACAGTCGATGATCGCCGGCCCGAGGCCGAGGCCTTCGCCATCGAGGGCCGGCGCTTCAGCTTCGTCGGTGACGAGCAGGCCGCCCGCGCCCTCGCCGGCCCGGACACGCGCATCATCGACCTGCAGGGACGCCGCGTGCTGCCGGGCATCAACGAGGGCCACCTGCACCCGGTGATGGGCACGCTGCGGGACCTGTACACCTGCGTGTTCCCGATGAGCGCCGATGCCGAGGCGATCGCCGCCCGCCTGCGGGCCTGCGCCGCGGAACTGCCCGCCGGCCAGTGGCTGACGGGGGGCTCCTGGGGCAGCGATTTCTTCGAGCGCAGTGGCATCACGGATCCGCGCGCCTGGCTGGCCGATGTGCTGCCGCGCCATCCGGCGATCCTGTCCGATGATTCCGCCCACGATGCCTGGATCAACACCCTCGCCATACAGCGCCTCGGCATCGATGCGGACACGCCGGACCCGGAAGGCGGCAAATTCGAACGCGATGCCGCCGGACGGCCCACCGGGGTGCTGCGCGAGACGGCCATGCGCGAGGTCCGCGCCCGCATTCCCGGTTATACCCCGGAGCAGATCCGCACCGGCATGGCGCGGGTGAGCGCGCGCCTCAACGCGGTCGGCATCACCGGGGCGCGCAATGCCGGCCTCTACGATCACATGGTGGATGCCCACGGCCGGCAGAGCCGCCGCGGCGGTTTCAGCGTGCACTTCGGCGCCTCCATCCGCACGCCCTACGGGCCGCGTGACCTGCCGCTGGACGTGGCCGAAATCGATCGCCTGGCCCGCCGTGCCGCCGGCCCGAACGCCGACACGCGCTTCGTGAAGATCTTCCTCGACGGCGTACCCACCCCGGCCCGCACGGCCGCCATGTTCGAGCCCTATCTCGGCGACCACCAGCATCCCGAGCCCGGTCGCGGCGAGCTGTTCCTGGACATGGAGCTGCTGGCGGTGGACCTCATCAACCTCGATGCGGCCGGTTTCAGCATCAAGCTGCACACCGCCGGTGATCGCTCGGTCGGTACCGCGCTGGATGCCATCGAGCAGATGCGCTCGGTGAACGGCTTCAGTGGCCGCTATGTCGAACTCGCCCATGCCGGTTACGTCCGCCCCGAGGACATCCCCCGCTTCGCGAAGCTCGACGCCGTGGCGGATCTCTCGCCGGCACTGTGGTACCCGTCCAATATCATCAAGGCCATCGTCTCGGTGGTGGGCGAGCGCGGCAGCCGTTACTTTCCCACGCGGGATTTACTGGACAGCGGCGCCCTGGTCATCGCCGGCTCGGACTGGCCGGCGGTGGGCGAAGGCCCCTCGCCCTGGGGCGGCATCGAATCCATGGTGACCCGTGCGCACCCCGCGGCGGCCGTCCCGGGCACGCTGTGGCCGGAGCAGGCCATCAGCCTGGCCGAGGCCGTGCGCATCTACACGCTCAACGGCGCGAAGGCGCTGCGCCTGGGGCACATGACCGGCACCATCAGTGCGGGCAAGTACGCTGACTTCATCGTGCTCGACCAGGACATCTTCAACGCACCGGTCACAGCGGTCAGCGAGACCCGCGTGCTGCAGACCTGGTTCATGGGCGAGCAGGTCCACGGCCAGCCCGCGGCCGCGCCCTGAACCGCCCGCCCGGGCAACAACCGGGGTGTACAGGCATTCCACCGCGCACGACAGCCAGAGGGAGGACAAGCGCGTGAACATCGAGAACTACATCCAGCAGGATGCCACCGGCCTGGCGGAGCTGGTCCGCAAGGGCGAGACCAGCGCCGCCGAACTGGCCAGCCTGGCACAACGGATCTGCGAGCAGGTCAACCCGGACATCAACGCGGTCATCGAGTGGTTCGACACGCCCGATGCCAACGCCGGGACCAACCCCGACGCCAGCGACGCCCCTTTTGCCGGCGTGCCCTTTCTCATCAAGGACCTCGTGCTGCACACCGCGCACGCGCCCTGCGAGATGGGTTCGCGGCTGGCCGAGGGCGTGCGCATCCCCCACGACACCGATCTCATGCAACGCTTCCGCGCGGCCGGCCTGGTCACCCTGGGCCGTACCACCGTGCCCGAGTTCGGCTACTGCCCCACCACCGAATCGGTGTTCAACGGACCCACGCGCAACCCCTGGGACCTCGGCCGCAGCGCCGGTGGCTCCAGTGGCGGCTCCGGCGCCGCCGTGGCGGCCGGCATCGTGCCAATGGCCCATGCCAACGACGGCGGCGGCTCGATCCGCATCCCGGCCAGCTGCTGCGGCCTGGTGGGGGTCAAGCCCACCCGCGGGCGCATCCCCACGGGCCCGGACTACCATGATCCGCTCTGCGGCATGGGTATCGAGTTCGCGGTGACCCGCAGTGTGCGCGACGCCGCGGCGCTGCTGGACGCGGTACACGGACCGGGCCTTGGCGACGGCTACGTGATCCCGCCGCCGCAACGCCCCTGGGCCGTCGAGGCCGCCGCCGGCACCCGGCCGCTGAAAATCGCCTGGACCGGCCAGCGTTACGATGGCAGCCGCATCAGCGATGACGTGCTCGCCGGCCTGGAGCACACGGTGCGCCTGTGCCGTGGGCTCGGCCACGAACTGGTCGAGGCGGCACCGCGTTTCGACTTCGGCGCCTTCCTGGAGGCCACCCATGTCATCTGGGCCGCCTTTGTCGCACATGGCGTGGAGGGCGTCGCCGCCATGACCGGTCGCAAGCCCTCACCGGACAACCTGGAAGCCACCACCCTGCAATGCTGGGAGGATGGCCGTCGCATGAGTGCCCAGGATCTGCTCTCGGCGCTGGATGTGAACAACGTGATCAGCCGCCAGGTGGCCGGCTTCTTCCAGGAGGTGGACGTGCTGCTCACGCCCACCATCTCGGAGCTGCCGCTGCCGCTGGGGCGCATGAACGCCAATGATCCGACGCTCAGCGCACGCGAGTGGACCGCGCAGGTGTTCACCTATGCCGCCTTCACCGGCCTGTTCAACACCACCGGCCAGCCGGCCATTTCCCTGCCCCTGCACCGTGGGGCGAACGACCTGCCCGTGGGCATGCAGTTCGTGGGGCGCTGGGGCGACGAGGCCACGCTGTTCCGCCTCGCCGGCCAGCTCGAGCAGGCCGCGCCCTGGCCGGCGACAGCCGGGCTGTTCCAACCCTGAGATCAACCGCAACAGAGAGCAAGACCATGGCAACCGGATTCGTCTATCACGAGCTTTACATGTGGCACGTCACCGGCCAGTTCGCCGGCGTCATGCCCTACGGCAACGGCGTGGAGCCCTACGAGCATGCCGAGAACGAGGGTACCAAGCGCCGCTTCCGCAACCTGCTGGAAGTCAGCGGGCTGCTGAAGCAGCTCACGGCCATCGAGCCCCGCCCGGTCACCGACGAGGAGATCCTGCGGGTGCACACCCGCGCCCACCTGGACAAGCTGCGGTCACTGAAGGACGAGCTGCTGTGTGATCCGGGCATGCTCACACCGATGGGCCGGGGCAGCTTCGAGATTATCCAGCTGTCCGCCGGCGGCGTGATCGCGGCCGTGGACGCGGTGATGAGCGGCCAGGTGCGCAATGCCTACGCCCTGGTGCGCCCGCCCGGCCACCATGCCATGCCGGAGCTGGCCATGGGCTTCTGCTTCGTGTGCAACAGCGCCATCGCCGGCCGCCACGCCATGACGCAGCACGGGCTGTCGCGCGTCGCCTTCGTGGACTGGGACGTGCACCACGGCAACGGTACCCAGGCCGCGTTCTACGATGATCCGCGCGGACTGACCATCTCCATCCACCAGGATCGCTGCTTCCCGCCGGATTCGGGCCATCTGGACGAGCGCGGCGAGGGTGACGGCAAGGGTTACAACCTGAACATCCCGCTGCCGCCCGGCTCGGGCGTGGGCGCCTACGAGTATGCCTTCGAGCAGGTGGTCATCCCGGCCCTGCATGCCTACCGGCCCGAGCTTATCATCGTGCCGTCCGGCTTCGACGCCGGCGGCTGGGATCCGCTTGGCCGCAACATGATGACCAGCGAGGGCTTCCGCACGCTCACCGGCATGCTCATGGCGGCCGCCGACACGCTCTGCGACGGGCGCCTGGTGATGTGTCACGAGGGCGGCTACAACGGCTCCACGGTGCCGTTCTTCGGCCTGGCTGTCATGGAGCAGCTATCCGGGATTCGGACCCCCATCGCCGATCCCTTCCAGCCCCTGCTGGGCGGCCTCGGCGGCCAGGAGCTGCAGCCCCACCAGCAGGTTGCCATCGATGCCGCGGCGGCACTGGTGCAGGACATCCGCTGACCGACCGGGCGTGGCTACCCGGGTGCTGCGGGTGCCCGGGTAGTCATGCCCCCCTGCCCTGACA
>CAYGQN010000311.1:0-5368 GCA_964351795.1 uncultured Gammaproteobacteria bacterium | reverse complement strand
GCGACCCTGCGGGCCAAGGCTACCGGGCTGCCGCCCGGACCACCAGATGCGGCAGCGCCCGGTGGCGCGGCGTGCTTGCATGCGCCGCGGCCGCCAGGCGGCGGATTGTGCGCTGCCGCATCTGGTGGTCCGGGCGGCAGCCCGGTAGCATTGGCACGCAGGGTCGCCGATCGCGTCCAGTGCCGTGGCCTGTTGCGGCGGCGCGATTCCCGGTGACCACCCGTTTCCATGCAACAAGGGCTTGAAGATGAGCGAAGCCACTGATTTGTTTGAACAGACCGAACTCTCCGCAGCCGCCCGCCATATCGGCGAGTCGGCCCTGGGTGCCGAGCTGACACCGGCAGAGCAGGAGGTGCTGGCCCAGATCATGGGTGAGCGGCTGCTGCAGAAAGGCGAGATCCTGGCCGCGGCCGGGGATTCCGACCCACGCCTGTACCTGCTGGTGAGCGGCGGCCTGTCGGTGCTGGATACCGACGCCGAGGGCAAGGCCCTGCTGTATCGACTGCGCGTGGGTGAGACGGCCGGCACGCGTGCCTTCGTCGACCGGCGGCCACGCAACGCCACGCTGCGCGCGGACGAGGCCTGCACCGTGTACTACCTGGAGCCGGAGCCCTTCGAGGCGCTGCTGGGGTCGCGGCCGCAGATTGTCTACAAGGTCATGCGGGCCCTGTTCCGCATCACCCATGCCAACCTCATGCGCATGAACGCCGAGTCCGGCGAACTGGCGAACTACGTGCGCAAGGCGGGCGGGCGCTACTGACCTGCTGCAGGGGCACCTGCGGCCACCGGCCGCGGTGCGTTTCAGGTGTCCAGCCGGGCGGACTGCGGCTGCGTGTCCGGTACAGGCGCTGCCTGCGTCGCCGGTGCGCCCGGCGCCCGGCCCGGCGCACCGGCAACCGCGCGTACCGTTGGCAGGGTGGCCGCGCCCGGTGCGCCGATGGCGTCCAGCCTCGCCTCGACATCGCGCAGCCGCCGCATGAAGCGCGCCTCAAGGCGGAAGACCACCTCGTCCAGGCGTTGCCGGTAGCGTGATTCCAGGCGTTGCTCCAGCAGTTCGTACACCGAGTCCAGCGGCATTTCCTCGACGCTGTAGCCGTCCGGGTCGGGCAGGGCTGTCCCGGCGGCGGCTTTCCCGCCGACGGCAGTCAGGCCCGGGGCTGACCGTGTCGCCAGCGCCGGCCGGCCGAGGTAGTCGCTCACGGAACCGGCGAGCAGGTAGACGTCGAAGCCCATCTGGGACAGGCGGAACACGGCGGCCTCGGTTTCGGCCCGCTCATCGCTGCATACGATTACGGGTGAGTCGGCGCTGAGGTCGCCCGCACAGTAACGCAGGTGCGGCAGCGGCAGGCTGATGCTGTCCTGGATATGGCCGGCCATGAATGCCTCGCGCGGGCGCACATCCAGCCAGCGCGCCTGCTGCCGGACGAGCTCCCGGGCGGCGTCCGCATCGAGTTCCCGCAACGCAAACTGCGCCAGCTGCCGGCGCAGGCCGGCTGCATCCAGGCGCACCAGGCGCCCGTCGCTGCGCATGGTCACCGTGCCGGCATACGGGAGGCCGGCCAGCGCGGACTCCTCGCCGAAGCTGTCACCGGGGCCGAGCAGCACGGCGCTGCCGGGGTCGCCATTACGCGTCATCACGGCCTGGCCGGCGCAGAGCAGGAAGAAGGTCTCGCCGTGCTCGCCTTGCCGTACGATGCGATCCGCCGCGGCCACGGGCTTGCCGGCGCCGCTATCGAGCGCCATACGCCCACCGGGCGCACGGCTCGGGGTCGGGCCATCCGTGTCTTCCGGAGGCAGCAGCGCCGGCGGGCAGGCGCGGCCGCTGAGTTGGCACAGACGCGCCAGGGCGCCGGCGGGCAGGCGCAGGATGCGGGCACTGCCCTTGACCTGCACCGTGCAGCGACGTGGCCGGCCCGGGGCAATCGGCACCAGCTCGGCACTGCGGGCCTGCAGCAGGCGTGGTTCGCCCTCGGCATCCAGCAGCAGGACTGCACCTTCGAGCAGGAAGAACTCGTAGCCGTCGCAGGCGCCGGCGCGGAACAGGCGCTGGCCGTCCTCGCAGTCGAGAATGCGGGCCAGGTGCAGCAGTTCGTCCTGGCAGGCGCGAGTCAGTGACGGTACCGGTCGCAGGCACAACAGGGTGCTTTCCTGCGGTCGTACCGGCCTGGCCCGGGGCCCTGGGGCGGCGGCGCTGGCGGCTGACATCGGCGGTTCTCCGGCCTCGCTGGATGCGGACGTGTTGAGCCATGCCAGCGGCCGGGGCCGGCGAAGCTTGAGACCGCCTTGTCGTGCCCGACGGCGTCAGACCGGGTCCAGCACCACCACCGGGATGCGGCGATCGGTTTTCGCCTGGTAGTCGTCATAGGGCGGATATATCTCGGCCATCATCTTCCACAGCTGCTCCCGCTCCTCGCCCTCGGCCAGGCGCGCGCGGGCATCCATGTGGCGGCTGGCCACCTGGATGTGGACCTCGGGGTTCGCCTCGATGTTCAGGTACCACGACGGGTGCGTCGGCGCGCCGCCTCGCGAGGCGATGATGACGTAGCTGTCGCCATGCGGGCCGTAGATGAGTGGCAGTACCCGCTGCTCGCCCGACTTGCGGCCCGTGGTGGTCAGCAGCAGGCAGGGCGTGGGCCCTTTGCCGCCGGCGAAGGTCGCGTCCCAGTAGTGGGCGGTTTCCGGATCCTCGAAGTATTGCTTCAGGTGTTCGGCAATCCAGTCGGGCAGGTCATCGGGAATGGCGGGGTTGCTCATGGTGTCGGTCTCCGGCGGGCCTTGTGCGGGCAGGCCCGGCCGGCCCAATGCCGGCACGGGGTGCGCCCGGCGGCAACGCTAGCACAGCAGGAGGACTTGCGCCGGCCCGCGTGCGATGCGCGCACCACCGGCCACAGGTGCCGGCCGCCGGCGGGCGCGTGGCGGGCGTTCATGGCAGAATCGCGGGCCATAGTCCAACCGCGACAGCCCAGCCGATGACCACGATCCCCAGCACCATGCAGGCCATTTCCATCACCACGCCCGGCGGGCCCGAAGTCCTGGCGCCGGTCGAACTGCCCGTGCCCGCGCCGGAACCGGGCGAAGTGCTCATCCGCGTGCTGGCCGCCGGCGTAAACCGACCGGACTGCATCCAGCGGGCCGGGCATTATCCGCCACCGCCGGGCGCGCCCGAGACCCCGGGCCTGGAGGTGGCGGGCGAGGTGGTGGCGCTCGGTGCGGGGGATTGCGGTGGCCTCAGCGTCGGCACAGCGGTATGTGCCCTGGTGGCCGGCGGGGGCTATGCCCAGTACTGCGTGGCGCCGGCGGCCCAGTGCCTGCCGGTGCCGGCCGGCTTGTCGATGGCCGAGGCGGCGGCGCTGCCGGAGACCTTCTTCACCGTGTACAGCAACCTGTTCGACCGTGGCCACCTGGCCAGCGGCGAGACCCTGCTGGTGCACGGTGGGGCGAGCGGCATCGGTACTACCGCCATCCAGTTGGGGCGGGCCTTCGGAGCCGAGGTCATCGTCACGGTGGGCAGCCCCGAAAAGCAGCAGGCCTGCGAGGCGCTGGGCGTGCTGCGCGCCATCAACTACCGCGAGGAGGATTTCGTGGAGGTGGTCCGGGATGTCACCGCGACCCGCGGTGTGGATGTGATCCTGGACATGGTCTGCGGCGACTACCTGCCCCGCAACATCGCCGTGATGGCCCCGGAGGGGCGGCTGGTGCAGATCGCCTTCCTGCGCGGCAGCAAGGTCAGCTTCGATTACGGGGCGGTCATGCGCAACCGGCTCACGCTGACCGGGTCCACGCTGCGGCCGCGGCCGGTGGCCTTCAAGGCAGCCATTGCGGCCAGCCTGCGCGAGCGGGTCTGGCCGCTGCTGGAGCGCGGCGAGGTCCGGCCGATCATGTATCGCACCCTGCCGCTGGCCGACGCCGCCGAGGCGCACCGGCTCATGGAGTCCAACGCCATCATCGGCAAGGTGGTGCTCAGCGTCGGTGAGGTCGCCTGACGGGCTCCCTGCGCCGCTGCTTGGCCGGGGCATGAAGGTCTTCTCGGCGCAGCAGTTCGTGCTGCCCCTGCCGGAGGGGCATCGCTTCCCGATGCGCAAGTACGCCCTGCTGCACGAACGTGTCGCAGCCGACCCTACTGGCCGGCTGGACCTGCGGGTGGCGCCCCGCGCCCGCGACGCTGTGCTGCGCCTTGCCCACGATGCCGACTACCTGGCGCGGGTGGAATCGGGCCGGCTGAGCGCAGCAGAGCTGCGTGCGCTCGGTTTCCCCTGGAGTCCGGCGCTGGTGGAGCGCTCGCGCCGCTCGGTGGGCGCGACCCTGGCGGCCTGCAGCGCGGCCCTGGCCGACGGGGCCGGCGCCTCGCTGGCCGGCGGCACCCACCATGCGGCCCGGGACCATGGCGCCGGGTTCTGCGTGTTCAACGATGTGGCCGTGGCGGCACTGTGGCTGCTCGAGTCCGGCCGCCGCGAGCGCGTGGCGATCATCGACTGTGATGTGCACCAGGGCGACGGGACGGCGCAGATCCTGGCCGGCCAGCCGGGCGCGTACACCTTTTCCATTCACGGCGCGCGCAATTACCCGCTGCGCAAGGCCGCCAGCGACCGCGACGTGGCGCTGGCCGACGGCGCCGGCGACGCGGAGTACTGCGAGGTGCTGGGGGCGGAACTGGCGCGGCTGGCGACGGGCTTCCGGCCGCAGTTCATCCTCTACATCGCCGGCGCCGATCCCTTCGAGCAGGATCGCTACGGCCGCCTCGCGCTGAGCCGGGCGGGGCTGGCGCGGCGTGACCGGCTGGTGTGCGAATGGGCGCGGGGACTGCAGGCGCCGCTGGCCATGGTGATGGGCGGTGGCTACGCGGCCGATGTCGAGGCCGTGGCCGATATCCATTTGCACTCGGTGCTGGCCGCCGCGAGCCTGGCGGCGGTCCGGGAGCCGGGCCCCGGCAGCCTGCCCGCTTCACGTTAGAATGTGCGCGGCCGCAGCCGGGGGCTGCCAGTCGCGGAAGAGGATTGAGCGAAAATGAGTGAAGTCACTGACGTCACGGTGCCGGATATCGGCGATTTCGACACGGTCGATGTCATCGAGGTGCTGGTCGAGGTCGGCCAGCGTATCGAGGTCGAGGATTCCCTGGTCACCCTGGAAAGCGACAAGGCGACCATGGAGATCCCGGCACCGGTGGCCGGCGTGGTCCGCGAGATCGCCGTCGCCCTGGGTGACCAGGTGTCCGAGGGCGCGCTGCTGCTCCGGGTCGATACCGCCGGCGAGGCTGCTGACGGCTCCAGCGGCTCCAGCGGCTCCAGCGGCTCCAGCGGCTCCAGCGGCTCGAGTGGCTCGAGTGGCTCGAGTGGCTCGAGTGGCTCGAGTGGCTCGAGTGGCTCGAGTG
>CAYGQN010000310.1:1064-5412 GCA_964351795.1 uncultured Gammaproteobacteria bacterium | reverse complement strand
GATGCCGTCACGGCCGCCATCCGCCCGCGCCTGGCCGGCTGAGGCGGCGCCGGCGAGGCCCCAGGCGATGATCGTCAGCGTAGCGGCCACGGGCCCGCGCCGATGCGCCTCGCCGGCGCCGCCTCAGCCGGCCAGGCGCGGGAGGATGGCGGCCTTGACGGCATCCAGGGTCTGGCTGACTTCCATGACCTGGGCCCCCGCCTGGGCGATGGCGGTGTCAGGATCCTTCAGGCCGTGGCCCGTCAGCGTGCAGACCACGGTGCTGCCAGCGGGGATGCGGCCGCTGGCCGCATCGCGCAGCGCACCGGCCACGGCAATGGCCGAAGCCGGCTCACAGAAAATCCCCTCGCTGGCGGCCAGCAGCTTCTGCGCGGCCAGGATCTCCTCGTCACTGAACTCGGCAAAGCCGCCGCCGGATTCGTTCGCCGCCGCCAGCGCCTGGTCCCATGATTGCGGGTTGCCGATGCGGATGGCCGTGGCCACGGTTTCAGGGTTGGCGACGGGCCCGCCGCGCAGGAAGGGGGCGGCTCCGCTTGCCTGGTAGCCGAGCATCACCGGACGGTTGTCGCACACCGGCTCACGCGCGAAGCGACAATCGCCGGCGCAGAAGTGGCAGGCCGCGGTGGTGTTGCGCCCATGGCAGCCGGCATATTCGCTGTAGCCTATCCAGTAGGCGCTGATGTTGCCGGCATTGCCAACCGGCAGACAGTGGAAATCCGGCGCGCGGCCGAGTTCATCGACGATTTCGAAAGCGGCGGTCTTCTGCCCCTGCAGGCGATAGGGATTCACCGAGTTGACGATGGCGATGTCGCTCTCGCCGGCCATCTCGCGAACCAGGCGCATGCCATCATCGAAGTTGCCGCTGATCTTCAGCACCAGGGCCCCGTGCATCATCGCCTGGGCCAGCTTGCCGAGTGCGATCTTGCCCTCGGGAATGAGCACGAAGCAGGCAATGCCGGCCCGCGCCGCATAGGCGGCCGCCGAGGCGGAGGTGTTGCCGGTGGAGGCACAGATGATACCGCGGGCACCCTCGGCCACGGCCTGGGTGACCGCCATGGTCATGCCGCGATCCTTGAAGGACCCGGTGGGGTTAAGGCCTTCGAACTTCACGAACAGGCGGATGTCCAGGCCCTGCATGCGCGGGATGTTGAGCAGCTCCACCAGGGGGGTACGCCCCTCCCCGAGGCTCACCACGGGCGCGTCGGGCGCGATGGGGAGCCGGTCTCGATAGCGCTCGATAAGGCCGGTGTAATGGGGCTGCGTCATGGCGGGTTCCGTGGCTGCTGTGGTTGTCAGGCGAGGCTTTCCAGGCGGATGCGCACGATGGCGGCGCTGATGCTCGGCAGTGCCTCGATGGCGGCGATTGCCTCGTCCATCGCGCGCTCGGCCACCACGTGGGTGAGGATGATTACCGGCACGTCGGCACCGGGCCGGGCCGGCTCCTTCTGCCAGATGGCCTCGATGCTGATGTCGCGCGCACCGAGTATGTGCGTGATGTCGGCCAGCACGCCCGGGCGGTCACTGGCGCTCAGGCGCAGGTAATAGGCCGAGCGCACCTCGCTCATCGGCAGGGCCGGTACTGCCGCCAGCGCATCGGGCTGGAAAGCCAGGTGCGGGACCTGGTTCTGCGGATCGGTTGTCAGGGCACGGGCGACGTCGACGATGTCGGCCACCACCGAGGAGGCGGTCGCCTCGGCGCCGGCACCGGCGCCGTACAGCAGCAGCGGTCCCACGGCATCACCATGTACCAGCACCGCGTTCATGACCCCTTCGACACTGGCGATGAGCCGACGTTCCGGCACCAGGGTCGGGTGCACACGCAATTCCATGCCGTCCTCGCGCCGGCGGGCGATACCCAGGTGCTTGATGCGATAGCCGAGCTGCTCGGCGTATTGCACATCGGCCCGGGTAATGCCGCGGATCCCCTCGATGTGCACGGCATCGAAGCGCAGCGGCGTGCCGAAGGCGATGGCCGCCAGGATGGTCAGCTTGTGGGCCGCATCCACGCCGTCGATGTCGAAGGAGGGATCGGCCTCGGCGTAACCCAGGCGCTGGGCTTCGGCCAGGGCGTGCTCGAACTCGGCGCCCTCCTCGCGCATCGCCGAGAGGATGAAATTGCAGGTGCCGTTGATGATGCCGGCCAGCCAGCCGACCGCGTTGCCGGCCAGGGACTCGCGCAGGGTCTTGATGATGGGGATGCCACCCGCCACGGCCGCCTCGAAAGCCACCATCACGCCGGCGGCCTGGGCGGCGGCGAAGATCTCCTGGCCATGCAGGGCGATGAGCGCCTTGTTGGCCGTGACCACGTGCTTGCCACCGGCGATGGCCTGGAGCACCAGGCTGCGGGCCGGCTCGATACCGCCCATCAGCTCGACCACGATGCTGATGCGCGGGTCCTCGATGATGGCGGCGGGATCGGTGCCAACGGCAATGTCGGCGCCGTCGAGGTCGCGGGCGCGGGCCGGGTCCCGCACGCAGGCACCGACCACCCGCAGTTCGCGCCCGGCGCGCCGGGCAATCTCGCCGGCATTGCGCCCGAGCACGCGCACCGTGCCGGCACCCACCGTGCCGAGGCCCAGCAGCCCGATGTTGATGGCCTCTCTTGCCGATTGGTCAGTGCTCAAGCGTTCTCTCCCTTGCCCGGCGCTCCCCGACCGTCACGGTCAGGCGGCCTGCCAGTCCGCGACCAGGCGGTCGGCGTTGCGCATCATTGCGCGGATCCCGCGCACCGCCTGGCGCGTGCGGTGCTCGTTCTCGATGAGCCCGAAGCGCACGTGGCCCTCACCGTACTCACCGAAACCGATCCCGGGCGAGGCCGCCACCTTCGCCTCGTGCAGCATCAGCTTGCAGAACTCCACCGAGCCCAGGGCCCGGAACGGCTCCGGGATCGGCGCCCACACGAACATCGTCGCACGGGGCTTGTCCACCGGCCAGCCGGCGGCACACAGGCCCTCGCACAGCACGTCGCGGCGCTGGCGGTACAGCTCGCGGATTTCGCCGACGCAATCCTGCGGACCTTCCAGCGCAGCGATGGCCGCCACCTGGATGGGTGTGAAAGTCCCGTAATCGAGGTAGCTCTTCATGCGCGCCAGGGCGTTGACCAGGTGCTCGTTGCCAACCATGAAGCCCACCCGCCAGCCGGGCATGTTGTAACTCTTGGACAGCGTGAAGAACTCCACCGCCACCTCGCGGGCGCCGGGCACCTGCAGGATGGAGGGCGCCTCGAAACCATCGAACACCAGGTCGGCATAGGCGAGGTCCTGCACCACCCAGATGCCGTGCTCACGGGCAATGGCAATGATGCGCTCGAAAAATGGCAGGTCCACGACCTGGGTGGTCGGATTGCTGGGGAAGTTCAGCAGCAGCACTTTCGGCACCGGCCAGGAGTTGCGTATCGCCTGCTCCAGTTCCGAGAAGAAATCGATCCCGGGGCCGATGGGCACATGGCGGATGTCCGCGCCGGCGATGACGAAGCCGTAGGGATGGATCGGGTAGGCCGGGTTGGGTACCAGGACCGCGTCGCCGCGGTCGACCATGGCCATGGCCAGGTGCGCCAGCCCCTCCTTGGAGCCGATGGTGACAATGGCCTCGCGCTCGGGGTCCAGTTCCACGCCGTAGCGGTCGGCGTACCAGCGGCAGATGGCGCGCCGCAGCCGCGGGATGCCGCGCGAGGTCGAGTAGCGGTGGGTGTCACCGCGTTGCGCGGCTTCCAGAAGCTTGTCGACGATGTGCTGGGGCGTGGGCTGGTCGGGGTTGCCCATCCCGAAATCGATGATGTCCTCGCCCCGGCGGCGAGCCGCCATCTTCAGGGAGTCGATGGTATTGAAAACATAGGGGGGCAGGCGTTCGATGCGGCCGAATTTCGTATCCACGGTTCTGGTTCCAGCAAGTGACGGGACAGGCGGTTCGCCAAACATGGCTATACCCGGATAGGATAACGGCAAGCCGAAGTCCCGACAGCCGGCGGCGTCCGCGGGCGGCGACGTTACCTAGGGTCCGGTACCCTGTCAAACACGAGGCCGACATGTCTGATTCACTCCGCATCGCCAGGGATCACCTGCTCGGCCCGGCCGGGCTCGGGGAGGGCGATCTGGAACGCACCCTGGGCCGCCTGCTCGGCACCGGCATCGACTATGGCGACCTGTACTTCGAGGTCTCCCGGGCGGAAACCTGGGTGCTGGAGGGCGGCATCGTCAAGGAAGGCTCGCGGCGAACCAGCCAGGGTGTCGGGATCCGCGCCAATGCCGGCGAGAAGACCGGCTTCGCGCACTCCGACAACCTGGCCCCGGCGGCGCTGCTGGAGGCCGCGGCGGCCGCCCATGCCATCGTCGCTCACGGTGGCGACGGC
>CAYGQN010000310.1:0-1054 GCA_964351795.1 uncultured Gammaproteobacteria bacterium | reverse complement strand
GCACCGCCCTGACCGGGGTCGCGGCAGTGCCGGCCCGCTACGCACCGGACAGTCCCATCGATTCAACCAGCGCCACCGACAAGCTGGCGCTGCTGGCGCGCCTGGACCGCGAGGTGCGGGCCATGGACCCGGCTATCGTCGAAGTCACGGCAAGCCTTGCCGCCAGCCACGATACCGTTCTCATTGCCACCAGCGACGGCCACCTTGCCGCCGACGTGCGGCCGCTGGTGCGCCTCAACGTGTCGGTGATCATGGAACAGGGCAAGCGTCGGGAGACCGGCTCGTTCGGCGGCGGCGGCCGCCACGACCTGTCGCGACTGCTGGTCGATGACGCAGCGCTGGCCCGCGAGTGGGCGGCCGAGGCGGTACGCCAGGGACGGGTGGCCATGGAATCGGTGGCTGCACCGGCTGGCACCAGGCCGGGGGGCAGCGGCCCGGGCTGGCCGGGCATCCTCCTGCACGAGGCCATCGGCCACGGCCTGGAGGGGGACTTCAACCGCAAGGGGACTTCCGCCTTCTCCGGCCGCATGGGCGAGCGTATTGCCGCGGCCGGCTGCACCGTGGTCGACGACGGGACGCTGGCCGACCGGCGCGGCTCGCTCAGCATCGACGACGAGGGCACGCCGACCCAGTGCACCACCCTGATCGAGGATGGCTACCTGCGCGGCTACATGCAGGACCGCCTGAACGCCAGGCTGACGGGCGACCAGCCCACCGGCAACGGCCGGCGCCAGTCCTACGCGCACCGGCCGATGCCGCGGATGACCAACACCTGCATGCTGGGGGGGCCGCACGATCCCGGCGAAATCATCGCCTCGGTGCCCGATGGCCTGTACGCGGTGAGCTTCGGTGGCGGCCAGGTGGATATCACCAGCGGGCGGTTCGTGTTCAGTGCCAGCGAGGCCTATCGCATCCGTGACGGGCGCATCGCCGAGCCGGTCAAGGGCGCCACACTCATTGGCAACGGCGCCGAAGTCCTTCGCAAAACCAGCATGATAGGCAACGACAGCCGCCTCGACAGCGGGGTCGGCACCTGCGGCAAGGACGGCCAGTC
>CAYGQN010000309.1:0-5420 GCA_964351795.1 uncultured Gammaproteobacteria bacterium | reverse complement strand
CGCGAGCACGGACTCGGGCATCCGCAGGCCGGTCAGCGTGGCCGGCGCTGACGCACCGGCGGCGCGGCTGGCGCCGGCGGCGGGCGGCGTGTCGCCATCGGCGTAGCTCACGCGATAGATGACGCCCTGGTAATCGTCGGAGATGAGCAGTGAGCCATCGGGCAGTGGCAGGGTGTCCACCGGGCGCCCCCAGGCCTCGCCCTGCTGCAGCCAGCCGTCGATGAACACTTCCTTGCCGGTGGCCTGGCCGGCCTCGTCGAAGCGGATCCGCATGACCTGGTAGCCGACCGGCTCACTGCGGTTCCAGGAACCGTGCAGGGCGACGAAGGCATCGCCGCGGTACTCGGCGGGGAAGGTGTCACCGGTGTAGAAGCTCAGCCCCAGCGCTGCCGCGTGGGCCTGGAACTCCACGACGGGGAAGTTCACCGGCTGCGGCGGCTCGCGGTCGGCCCAGTCGGCGTGGCGGACATTGCCGCCGGCATACCAGGGGAAGCCGAAGTGCAGGCCGGCCCGCGGGGCATGGTTGAGTTCGCCGGGGGGCTGGTCATCGCCCATGTTGTCGGTGTTGTTGTCGGTGAAGTACAGGGCACCCGTGTCCGGGTGAAAGGCCATGCCCACGGAGTTGCGGATCCCGCTGGCATGCACGCTCACCGCGCCGCCGTCGGGCGCCATGCGCAGGATGCTGCCTTCAACGCCTTCGGGCTCGCAGATATTGCAGGGCGTGCCCACGGTGACGTAGAGATGGTCATCCGGGCCGAAGGCGAGATACCGCCAGCCATGATGGAATTCGTCCGGCAGCTTGTCGTAGATGACCTCGCGCATCTGCGCGAAAGGCAGGTCGAGGTCGAAGCCCGGTGCCGGGTAACGGGCGATGCGGTGCTGCTCGGCGACGTACAGGCTGCCGGCGTGCATGGCAACGCCGTTGCCCATCTTCAGGTCGTCGAGGATCACCCGCACCTCGTCGGCCTTGCGATCCTTGTTGCGGTCGACCACGGCGTAGACCTTGTTGCCGCGCGTGCCCACGAACACCGTGCCGGTGGACTGGCCGAGGGTCATCTGCCGGGCGCCGGGCACCTCGGCATACACCTGGATGTGAAAACCCGGTGGCAGGGTGAGCCGCGCGAGGTTGGCGCTGGCGCCGGCCTCGTCGGCCGCGGCGAGCGGGCTCAGGGCCATGAGCAGCGTGGCGATACGGGCGGCCTGGTGAGGGCTCGGGTACATGAAGTTCTCCCTGGATTCAGTGGCTGGCGGCGGCCGCGAAGATGAGAGGCGGCCGCGATGGGTGCTCATTGTCCACCGACAGCGACGCTGTTTGAAGTCGGGGCGGCGCGCCTGCGCCGACACCGGCCGGGCCGGGGTGGATAATCCCGGGAATGGCGATTCGAGTCATGCCCGGCACCGGGGGTGTCGATGGTAAACCTGCGTTGTTGACAGCCCGGGCGACAGCCACGGCCACTGGATTGCCGGCTGCTGCCGCGCTCGTTCAAGTCGTGAAACAGCGCACGTGATGCAGTCAGGTCATCATACAGGTCAACAGGCGGTCGTCGTGTCCGCATCGCGGTGGCGTGCCGTCGGCCAGCGGCGGCTGGCACGTCGATGCGGCGCCGCCGGGGCGGCCGGCTTCAGAACCACACCACCACCTGGCTGTAGAGATAACGGGTGTCGCCCTTGCCGGCGTTGTCCATGAGCGCGCCGGCGGACAGCCACGCGGCGCCGGCTTCAAGGCGCAGGTTGCCGGGCAGGATGTCGAAGCCCAGCCGCAGTTCCGCGAGGGCCCCGACAAAGCGGTCATCGCGGCCGGGGGGATTGCGGATCCCGGCGGTTGTCCAGGCATCATCGCTGTCGGCAAGCCAGAAACCGCGCACGGCGACGAACGCGTCCGTGCGTGCGGATGGTTGCAGCTGCAGCCGCAGGCCCGGCGTGGTGATGTTGGCGCGGGCGAAGGCGCCCAGCTGGCCGGTCGGCCCGAAGTCGAACCGGCGCGCGCCGAACAGCGTATCGAATCGATTGTTGCTGGCATCGCCCGGGTCGTCGTCGCCACTGGCATGGTCGAACTGGGCCAGCAGTCGTGGCCGCAGCGGGGCATCGAAGGTGTAGCCGAATTCCAGGTGCATGAACCAGGCGCGGTGGTCGAGGTCCCGGGTGGTGGTCGTATCGGTGCGGGAGGTGCCCCACTGGTAGATCGCCTCGGCCTCGTAGTCGACGTGGCCGGCCCGGGCGCGTCGCCAGAGCCGGCCGCCGGCGGTCCACAGGCGACGATTGCGCGTGGGCCGATCGGCACTGTCAGCCTCGTCCAGGTACAGCAGGTAGAGCTCTGCCTCGCCGCCCGCCGGCAGGCCGGTGCGGCCACCATACAGGCCGGCGAAGGAGACTTCGTCGTCCTCGCTGTCGAATGCCGCCCCGGCGTCCAGCAGCGTCTCCCCGACCCGGCGTTCCACTGGCAGCACGAAGAAGGCGCGCAGCCTGGTGCGGCCCGGTCCGGTCCATTCGACGTCGACGCCGGTGAAGTTATTTATGGTGTTGCGGAAGCGGTTGCGCGCCACGAGGCGCCGCTTGCCGAGATCCATGGTGAGGCGTCCGGCACGCAGTTCCGTGGCGCTGCCGGCCAGGAACAGGTCGGGTGCGCGCAGGCGGATATGTGCCTGCAGCAGTTCCAGCGGATTCACCACGGTCGTGCTGAGCGGCGAGCCGGCATCCACCAGGGTCGCACGTGAATCCTGCATTTCCGCGAACAGGCCCAGCCGGTCGAAGTCGAGGCCGGCCCTGAGCAGCGTTCGGAACACCAGCGCCTGGTCGCCACCGCTGCCCGCCTGGCGGAACTGGCCGTCAAGGATTTCCAGGCGCGAGCGGTGTTCCCCGGACAGGGTCAGCCAGGCGGGGGTGGCGAGGGCGGTGTCGAGCCGCCACGGGTTCGCGGCCTCCGTCGCACGGGCGTCGGCACTTGTCAGGGAGTGCGCAGCCAGACCGGCTGCCACGATTAAAAAATGGTATGTAGCAGCATATTGAAACAATTTCATGCCGGCATTATAAGATTTTTTCTGCTGAATTACGGAGAAAAATAGTGGCAATAAAAAGCCTATTTATAGAATTCAATGCAGGCACTGCGAGTTCTTCAACAGGGTAGCGATGGGCTTGGCTGCCATCCCATTGGTGGCGCTCGCGAAGCGGCTGGCAGGGGTGGCGGCCCGGTCTGGAGCATGAGCGCGCGGCGGCTCACAGGCCCAGCTCAACCTCGAAGCTCAGCCGGTCACGATCGGCGAACTGCCCGAACAGCCCGGCGCGGCGGCCGTAGAACAGGTCCGCGCCGGCACGCAGCACGAGGTTGCTGCGCACAGTCCAGGCCAGCGAGAGCTGCACCACCCCGTCGTCGTCCGCCAGGCCGTGGATGGCCAGGGCTTCGGTCGTGAGCGTCTCGTTGCGGAAATCCCGCTGCACCAGGGCCGTGAGGCTGTTCTCCCGCTGCTTGCGCGTGACGCGCGGGCCGCGATCGGTCAGGACGGACTGGAAGAACTGCATGCTGAGGAAGGTATCGCGCACCCCCTGGTAATCCACGCCCAGCACCCAGGCAGCCTCGTCCGAGCGGTCCAGGCCGCCCGGGTCGTGCGGGTCGTCCGGGTCGACGGGACCATCGCTGAGCCAGCGGCGATCGGTGGAATAGCCGAACTCGCCGCGGGTGACCCAGTCGCCGGCAGCCCAGCTGAAGCTGGTGCCGAACAGGTGGCTGCGTTCGTAGACCGGCCGGATGGCAACGCCCTGGCCGGCGGCGATGCGCTCCAGCGCCGGCCGGTCGATGTAGTGGTACAGGTAGTTCACGGACAATTCCACGCCGCCCCGGAAAGTCGAGTAACGCAGCCCGATGTCCGAGTCCGCCAGGATCCGGTCCGGCAGCGCCGGTTCCAGCAGCGTCACGGGAACCCCGGGCGGTGCCGAGGGCACCAGCAGTGGCGAGGTGAAGGCGAACAGCGCGTCCTGGTCGGGCAGCTCGTCGTAGCTGAGATCAGGCAGCCAGACGATCTGCACCAGGCTCTCGCCCACGGCCAGCTCCAGGTTGGCCGACCACAGGGGTATGCGCGATTCGTCGAAGTCCGGGAGGATGAACTCGCGGAAGGACTGCGGGTTGAGGACATCCAGCACCTTCAGGCCATCGGCCTGGCCCCACACGATCTGCTGTTTGCCCAGGCGCAGGTAATGCGCGCCCATGTCGATATCGATGTAGGCGTCGCGCAGGGCGATGTCGATGCTGGAGCCGGCGATCAGGCGCTGCGAGGCCGCGTCGCGGAAGCGGTTCCCGGGCCGACCCGGTTCGAGCGCGTCGGCCACATCGCTGCGCAGGCGCGCGCTCAGGCGGAACGGCCAGCGGCCGGCCAGGCGCCCCTCCAGGCCGGGCTCGATGCGCACTTCGGCCTGCTGCACGCGGTCTGCATCGCTGTCCAAGGCCAGGCGCGTGGCGACGATGATGTCCACCGCCGGGGATTCCAGCCAGGCCGCGGGCACGGCCTGGCTGGTCATCGTCAGGGCCAGCAGCGCGGCCCGGGCCGCTGTCATCGGGCGCCCCGCTTCAGCGCAGAGGTCCGGAATACCTGCTCGGGCACCTCGGTGCGGTAATCGATGTCCTTGAAGCTGAAGCGGGTGGCATGGCCGGTCTTGTGGTTTTCCACCTCGATGGTCATGACCGTGACAATCCCGTCGATGAGGGTGATGTCCCTGGCGTGTATGGTCTTCAGCCGGTTGCCGGCCGTGTCCCAGGATTCGGTGCGGCGCGATACGGCGATGGCGGTATCGACGTACCAGCGCACGCGACCGTAACCGAGTTCCCCGGCCACGCGCTCATCCACGGGCAGGCCCTCGACCACGGCCACGGCAACGCCTTCCACGGTATCGCTACCCGCTGCCTGCAGCCGGTAGTCCTCCATGGCAATCTTGTTTTCCTTCTTGATGTCCTCGTAGGTCAGGTCGGTACCGAGAAAGTAGTCGCCGCGATCAGAGGCGGAGATGCGGCGCACCTTGCGCAGGGCGGGCAGGTACAGCCACTGGTCGTCGTCGCGATCGGCCTCGGGATAGTCATAGGTGAGGAAAGCGGTGTCCTTGACGTTGGCCGGTGCGGTATAGAACAGCACTGTCCTTTTCTCGGCGCCGAAGAAGCGACGGTAGCCGACGGTTTCCCGTTCCCGCACGGTGCCGTTGCGATCGGTCATGGACATGGTCAGGCGGCGGGTGACCCACTCGCCCTCGTCGCGGTCGACCACGGCCTGCATGATGGCAACCCCCGGATCGGGGTCCGCGGCAATGGCGCCGCGGCCGGCAGGCATGAGCGTGGCCAGTGTCACGGCAGCGAGCAACGCCAGCGGGCGGATACCGCTGCCGGCGAGCCCGGCAGTGGCGTCGGCCGCGGGCGCCCCCGGCCCCCGGCGGTGGGGTTT
>CAYGQN010000308.1:4011-5422 GCA_964351795.1 uncultured Gammaproteobacteria bacterium | reverse complement strand
TGGCCAGGTAGCTCAGTCGGTAGAGCAGGGGACTGAAAATCCCCGTGTCGGCAGTTCGATTCTGTCCCTGGCCACCAATTCACGACATCCACGCGCGGCCCGCAAACGGCCACCGTTTCCAGCAACTGTTTTCCCGGTCAGCCCCACCGTGCCGGTGGATTGCCATGGCCATCGCGCGCTTGCCGTAGCAGGGGTTTGCCTTGGCGCCATTGCGGGAGTCACTCGGGATATACACACGCGATGGCACAGCTGGACATCGTGCCTATGGTTCGAAGGTTCCGCCTGCGCAGCAAGCGCGATCGAGCCATCACCCGCGGAGAAGCTGACACTGAAAAATGGGCAGATCCGAAAGGATCGGCTGAAGCTTGCCCAATCAGGGCGTCGGGATCCCCGGAACGGGAAACGCAACGCCAACACCCTCCTCAATTCCAGGCCTTGCCTCAGGGTCGCCGCCCGTCCGGACGCGGGCACGCGCCTCCTCCACGCCCTCGACCACCTTCCCCCGGGCACCGGGGGGTGCGAATCGGTAGTGTAGAGACTTGATAAACTGTAGTGTAGGCGCTCGCGAAACGGTATGGTAGCGATGACAGGGCCCAGGCCCGAACTGGAATCGCCAGCCGACGCGCCGCATGAACAGCCGGTACCTCCCCCGCATCGTCGACCGCGAGCTTGATGAGCTCCTGCCACAGTTGCCCGCGATCGCGCTGGAAGGCCCCAAGGCCGTCGGCAAGACGGAGACGGCCCGGCGTCGCGCAAGGACCATTCATCAGCTCGACGATCCGGCCCAGCGGATGATCGCGGAGGCGGACCCGGGCCGCGTGCTTGCCGGTACTGCGCCACTCCTCATCGATGAATGGCAACGGGTTCCCGCGGTCTGGGACGCGGTCCGGCGGGCGGTTGACCAGGGGAGCCCGCCGTCGCAGTTCCTGTTGACCGGCTCGGCGAGCCCCAGGGCCGCACCGACCCATTCGGGCGCCGGCCGGATCGTGACCCTCCGCATGCGGCCGCTGTCGCTGGCGGAACGCCAGCTCGACGTCGCGACCGTGAGCCTGCGCGATCTGCTTGGCGGGCGCCGCGCGGACGTCACCGGCAGCACCGGCGTTGGGCTGGGCGATTACGTCGACGAAATCGTCCGCTCCGGGTTGCCCGGCATGCGCGCCTACCGCGGCCGAGCCCTGCGCGCCCAGCTCGATGGCTACCTGGATCGCATTATCGATACGGACTTCGAGGAGCAGGGCCTGGCTGTCCGCCGGCCCGAAACGCTCCGGCGCTGGATTGCCGCCTATGCCGCGGCCACGGCGACCACGGCTTCCCTGGAGACGATTCGTGACGCCGCCACGGCCGGCCAGCAGGACAAGCCTTCCCGCAGCGCGACCCAGCCTTGGCGGGACGTGCTGGAACGACTGTGGAT
>CAYGQN010000308.1:593-4001 GCA_964351795.1 uncultured Gammaproteobacteria bacterium | reverse complement strand
CTGTGGATTCTCGACCCCGTGCCCGCCTGGCTGCCGACGCAGAACTATCTGAACCGACTCGCCCAGCTGCCCAAGCACCACCTCGCCGACCCGGCGCTGACCGCAGCGATTCTCGGCGTGGACGCGGAGGCCTTGCTTGGCGGCGCAAAAGCAGGCCCGCACATTCCCCGGAGCGGTCTGTTGCTGGGCCGATTGTTCGAGTCGCTCGTCACATTGAGCCTGCGCGTCTACGCCCAGGCCGCAGAGGCCGAGCTGCGACACCTGCGCCTGCACGGCGGCGGCCGGGAGGTGGACCTGATCATCGAGCGCGGCGACCGGCGCATCATCGCTATCGAAGTGAAACTGAGCCGCACGGTCGACGATGGCGACGTCAGGCATCTGCACTGGCTGCGTGAGAAGATTGGTGACGACCTGCTGGATGCCATCGTGATCAACACCGGCCCGCAGGCCTACCGCCGCAAGGACGGTATCGCCGTTGTCCCGGCCGTGTTGCTGGGCCCCTGAACGATCAGGCGACAAGGCATGCGGTTCACCCGCCACATCGGTATTGACTATTCCGGTGCGCAGACCCCGGAGAGCCGCCTCAAGGGCCTGCAGATCTACGAGTGCAGGGGCGGCGCAACGCCCGAACGGATCGGGCCGCCCACCGAAGGCGCGAAGAACTGGACACGCATCGAGGTCGCGCAGTTCTGTGCGTCCGCGCTTGCATCCGGGGAGCCGGTGGTCATCGGCATCGACCATGCGTTCTCGTTCCCGATGAGCTATCGGCGCCGGCCCTCGAGCTGAGCCCGGCGGCGGAAGCCCGGGCGTTGCTCGAGCGGCAGCTGGCGGCCTGCCCTGCCAGCGGCAGCAGTTCCGCCGAGGAGCAGCGCTAGCGCTCTGACAGCTTCCGGGGAGGGAATAATGGACTACCGAGCCTCGCCCCTTCCATGGCAAGCGCCACACGCCGTGCATCGAAGCACGACGCGGCCGCGCCGTGCACGGGCGGCTGGGGGACGACTTCCTAGCCTCCAACTCCGTTCAGAGCCGATACCCGCACGCTGCTGACGGCCCTAGTGCCCTGCCGGGCCGTGGCCGGCCTCGGCCAGCCGCGCCTGCGCCAGGGCGTAGCTTTGCAGGGCTTCGGATGGCGCGTATGGTGGCCAGGACGGCAGAAAATACTATTCGGTACCAGGTCGCTTGCTTTCGCGTTAAGGACGATGAATCCGCAGGTCACTGACAAGTCGGCCCGGTATCGGTCGACAGCGTTTGGAAGATCTTGGTTCAATGCCGAGTTGCCAGCCTTCGTCCATGCCGACCCTTACACCATTCTCGGTTCGCTCACCGCAAATTCTGATTTTCCGGTAGACCTTGCACAGCGTGACGCGTGGCTACAGGAAGTCCGGCTTCTGCGTAAAGGCTTGCAGGGACTAGACGGTTTCCTACACCTCGAGTTCAACATACCCCGAATGGGGAAGCGCATCGATGCCGTCGTTTTGTTTAGAACCAGGGTCCTGGTTATCGAGTTCAAGATCGGCGAGGCGCGATTTCTCAGAAACGACATCAATCAAGTGTGGGACTACGCGCTTGACCTCAAGAATTTCCATGAAGCGAGCCATAAGCTGGAGATAGTTCCAATCTTGGTAGCCACAGGGGCCTCAGCGCCAGTTCAGAACACACTGAGTGTTGATGGGGATGGCCTTTATCGGCCTTACCTGTGTCGGCCCCAGGAGCTTCCAGAGCTGCTAAAGGGCTTCTCTCTGAACAAACCTGGCGAAAACGTCGATGCCGCCGAATGGGAACGGTCGCATTACCGACCAACTCCTACGATCATTGAGGCTGCCCGCTCGCTGTACGCCAATCATTCCGTCGAAGCGATCGCACGGAGTGACGCTGGAGCAAAGAACCTTGCCGAGACATCCCATCGACTAGAGACGTTGATTGCGTCAGCAATCACAAACCGAAAAAAGCTGATCTGTTTTGTCACCGGCGTCCCCGGAGCCGGCAAAACGCTGGTTGGGCTCAACGTTGCGACGACCCACCGGCCGGACACCGATAAATCCACTCATGCGACATTCTTATCGGGTAACGGTCCGTTGGTGCAAGTTTTGCGGGAAGCACTGAGCAGGGACAAATTTGAACGGCATCTGATAGCAGGCGAACGCCTTTACAAAGGACGGATTCGAACCGAAGTAAGCGCGGTTATCCAGAACGTGCATCATTTTCGGGACGAAGCCCTGATCGATGATGCACCGCCATCTGACCACGTAGTCATTTTCGACGAAGCTCAAAGAGCCTGGAATCTTGAGCAGACCGCCAAATTCATGCGGAACAAGCGCGGGCAACCAGGTTTCAGTCAATCAGAACCCGAATTCCTTATCTCCTATCTGGACAGGCACGAGGACTGGGCAGTCATAGTCTGCCTCGTTGGGGGCGGCCAGGAAATCAATACAGGCGAAGCGGGGATCCAAGCCTGGTTGCATGCAGTTTCCCACTCTTTCCCGCATTGGCAGGTACATATCTCGTCGAATATCACGAGTTCCGAGTATCCGGTGGCGGACGTTCTGAAGGAGTGCAGAGATCGGCCCGGGTTCCACATGGATGACAAACTCCATCTTGCTGTATCCATGCGATGTTTCCGCGCCGGGAATGTATCCGCATTCGTAAGGGCCGTACTGGATTGCGACGAGGACGCCGCAAGAGCGTCACTGCAGCAAATGGTGGATCGCTACCCGATAGTCATCAGCCGTAATATCGAAAAGGCGAAAAATTGGATCAGATCGCAAGCGCGAGGCAGTGAAAGGTATGGTCTTGTCGCTTCATCAAAAGCACAGCGCCTGAAGCCGCATGCTATCGACATTCGGTACAACGTCGACCCGGTACAATGGTTCCTCAACGACGCGCACGATACTCGTTCAAGCTTCTACCTGGAAGACGCGGCAACCGAGTTCCAAGTGCAGGGCCTTGAGCTTGACTGGGCATGCGTGAGCTGGGATGGCGACCTGCGGTACTCCGATAACTCATGGAGTTACCACAGCTTTGTTGGGGACAGATGGAATCGTGTGCTTAAGGCTGATCGGCAAAGATACCTACTGAACGCTTATCGTGTCCTTCTGACGCGTGCTCGCCAGGGCATGGTGATCTTTGTCCCCGAGGGAACGATTCACGACCTCACACGCGCAGCGCAAATCTACGACGGCACTTTTGAGTATCTTTCTGGACTGGGAATTGCCTGTATCGACGGTTGATCATTAGCAGGAAACAGACAGATATCTCAGGATTCGAATTGGCAGCGGTGTCTGCCCGCGCTGGTTTGTATGCCACAACGCGGTACGCATGCTGGCTTCTGCAGGGATCGTGCGATAAGAGCCGAGCAGCTTCCGGGGAGGGAATAATGGACTACCGAGCCTCGCCCCTTCCATGGCAAGC
>CAYGQN010000308.1:0-493 GCA_964351795.1 uncultured Gammaproteobacteria bacterium | reverse complement strand
GGCCGTGGCCGGCCTCGGCCAGCCGCGCCTGCGCCAGGGCGTAGCTTTGCAGGGCGGGAATGGCCTCGCCGAACACCTCGGGCGAGATATCGGCAAGGGCCGTGAGGGCCTTCTGCAGCCGTGTCTGCACCTCGATGAGATGGCCGCCGTCGCGGGCGATTGGCCGGAAGGCATCCTCGAGCATGTCCGGGGCCCGGATCGATGGCACCCAGACCGCCGGGAAGTCGATGCTCGGCTCCGCCGGCAGCTTCCAGATGGACAGCACGCGAACCAGCCGGCCGATGACGCTGATGGCTGTACCGGGGTCGTTGACTGCGGGCGAGAGGGCGCGCGAGGCGATCTCGGACAGCACAATGAGGCCGAAGCGCGGGTCCTGGTCGAACGAGCGCTCGTGGGCGACGGTGAAGGCGGCGCGGATCGCCGCAAGCTGTTCCTCGCCCGGTACCGACAGCCGGATTTACCTGCGCGCATTACCGGGCAGCTTCGTGCACGA
>CAYGQN010000307.1:0-5427 GCA_964351795.1 uncultured Gammaproteobacteria bacterium | reverse complement strand
CGCGCGCATGCGCACGGGCCAGGCGGTCCAGCACGGGGGCGAAGCCGTAGCACCACGAGCACATCGGGTCGCCCACGTAGATGATGCGGCCGCGACCATCGCTGCTGGAGGCCAGCGGATCAGTCGCTGACACGGGCGGCATGCTCGGCAAGGGCCTGGCGGGCGATAATGATCTTCTGCACCTCCGAGGCACCCTCGTAGATGCGCAGCGCCCGCACGTCGCGATACAGCTCTTCCACCTTGACGCCGCTGGTCACGCCCAGCCCCCCGAACAGCTGCACGGCACTGTCGACCACCTGCTGGGCGGCCTCGGTGGCGTAGAGCTTGGCCATGGCGGCCTCGCGGGTCACCCGGTCGGCGACGCAATCACGCGTCCAGGCGGCGCGATAGATGAGCAGCGCCGAGGCGTCGATGTCCACCGCCATGTCAGCCAGGCGCGCCTGGGTGAGCTGCAGATCGGACAAGGGTGCCCCGAACAGCTGCCGGGTGCTGGTGCGCTCCAGCGCTTCGTCCAGGGCCCGGCGCGCGAAGCCGAGCGCCGCCGCCCCCACGGTGGAGCGGAAGATGTCGAGCGTTGCCATGGCCACCTTGAAGCCCTGGCCGGCTTCGCCGAGCCGATGGCTGGCCGGCACGCGACAGTTGTCGAAGCGCAGCCGCGCCAGCGGATGCGGCGCGATCACCTGGATACGCTCGGCGATGCTGAGCCCGGGGTTGTCGGCGTCGACAATGAAGGCACTCAGGCCACGCGCCCCCGGCGCCTCGCCGGTGCGTGCGAACACGGTGTAGTAATCGGCGATGCCGCCGTTGGAAATCCAGGTCTTCTCGCCGTTGAGCACATAGTGATCACCGTCGGCCTCGGCGGTGGTGCTCATGGCGGCCACGTCCGAGCCCGCCTCGGGTTCGCTCAGCGCGAAAGCGGCGATTTTCCGGCCTGCACGCACGTCCGGCAGGTAGGCCTGCTGCAACCCGGGGGTGCCGAACAGCGACATCGAGCCGCTGCCAAGGCCCTGCATGGCGAAGGCGAAATCCGCCAGGCCGCTGTGCCGGGCCAGGATCTCCCGCGCCAGGCACAGCGTGCGCACATCCAGGCGTATCCGGCCGTCGGAGCCGGGCGGCGGGGCGGCATGGTTCAGCCAGCCGGCCGTACCCAGGGCTGCCACCAGCTGGCGGCAGGCGGCATCGACATCGTCGTGGTCGACATGACCAAGGTGTTCGCCCGCCCAGGCATCCAGGGCGGCGGCGAACTCGCGGTGCCCGGCCTCGAAGAAGGGCCAGCCAAGGAAGCTGCGATCGGCCATCAGTCCCCCTGGAAAACCGGCTTTTCCTTCGCAACGAAGGCGTTGTAGGCGCGGGTGAAGTCCTCGGTCTGCATGCAGATGGCCTGGGCCTGGGCCTCGGACTCGATGGCTTCGTTCAGGCCCATGTTCCATTCCTGGTTGAGCATGGTCTTGGTAATGCCATGGGCGAAGGTCGGGCCCGCGATGAGGCGGGCGGCATCGGACTGCGCGGTGGCCAGCAGTTCCTCGGCCGGCACCAGGCGGTTGAAGAAGCCCCAGCGCTCGCCCTCCTCGGCACTCATGCTGCGCCCGGTGAACAGCAGCTCGGAAGCCCGGCCCTGGCCGATGATGCGCGGCAGGATGGCGCAGGCGCCCATGTCGCAGCCGGCCAGGCCCACGCGCGTGAACAGGAAGGCCACCTTGGCCGCGGGTGAGCCGATGCGCAGATCACTCGCCATCGCGATGATGGCACCGGCGCCGACGCAGATCCCGTCCACCGCCGCGATGATCGGCTGCGGGCAGGCCCGCATCGCCTTGACCAGGTCGCCGGTCATGCGGGTGAAGGCCAGCAGTTCCTTCATGGTCATTTTCGTCAGCGGGCCGATGATGTCGTGCACATCGCCACCGGAGCAGAAGTTCCCGCCCTCGCCGGTGAACACCACCGCCTTGATGTCATCGGCATACACCAGGTCGCGGAACAGGTCACGCAACTCGGCGTAGGACTCGAAAGTCAGCGGATTCTTGCGGTCCGGCCGGTTCAGGGTGATGGTGGCCACCCCGTCGGCGGCCTCCCAGCGGCAGTGCTCGGCCTGGTAGCCGGCCATGGGCTTGTTGTTCAAGAGGGGTTGCTCCCTTTGCGGATGGGCCTGACCGTGTCCTGCATCTTCTTCAGCAGGCGGGTCATCTGTTCGGTTTCGCGCGGCGACAGCCCCCCGAGCAGCGCTGCCACCCAGTCCTCGTGGGCCCGGGCGATGGCGGTGAAGCGCTCGGCGCCGGTCGGGGTCAGCTCGATGTACTGCACCCGGCGATCCGTTGGCGAGGGCGAGCGGGCCACGAAGCCATCGCGGACCAGGCGGTCCACCACCCCGGTGATGTTGCCGTTGGACACCATCAGTTCCTGCGACAGCTCCGACATGGTCAGCGGCCGGCCGGCGCGCTCGAGTTCGGCCAGGGCATCGAACTGCGGCAGCGTCACCTCGAACTGCTCGCGCAGGCGCGTGCGCAGCTCGTGCTCGACGATATTCTCGCAGGCGAGCATGCGCAGCCACAGTCGCAGGGCCTGCTTGCCGCGCTCCTCGTCGATGCCCGGCTGCTCGAGCTGGGCGCTCACATGACTTCCCCGCCCGCCACCGCGATGCTCTGGCCGGTGACCGACTCGCTGCCCGGGCAGCACAGCCAGGCCACGGTCGCGGCGACCTCGGCGGGCTGCACGAAGCGGTGCTGCGGATTGACCGCCTTGATCTGGTTGGCGGCCTCTTCACGGGTGCAGCCGGTCTTGGCCATGATGTTGTCCAGGGAATCGGCCAGCAGGTCAGTTTCAGTGAAGCCGGGACAGACGGCATTGACGGTCACACCCTTGCGCGCGGTCTCCAGTGCCAGCACCCGGGTGAGGCCGATGACACCATGCTTGGCGGTCGTGTAGGCGGCCGTGTAGGCATAGCCCTTCAGGCCGGCGGTGCTGGCGATATTGATGACCCGGCCCCAGCCGCGGCGGCTCATGCCCGGCAGCACGGCCCGCGTGCAGCGCATGACCCCGGTGAGGTTCACCGCCAGCATGAAGTCCCAGAGTTCATCATCGGTGCGGCTGAACGGTGCGCTCCTGGCAGCGCCGGCATTGTTCACCAGGATGTCGATATCGCCGAGACCGGCCGCCGCGGCCTCGAAGGCCGGCTCCAGCCCGCTGGCATCGGTGACGTCCATGGCCAGGGCCCGGGCCCGCTGCAGCGTTGCCGCCTTGGCGGTGACGGCCGGCAGGTCGCGGCCCATCAGGGTGAGGCTGGCACCGAGACTGTCGAGGGCATCCGCGATGGCGGCACCAATACCCTTCCCGCCGCCCGTCACCACCGCGTGCCGTCCGGCCAGCGGCAGGCCGGCCGCTTCGGCGCCGCCCTTGAGTTCGGATGCACTCATCTGTCTGAACCAGGCCATGGAGTGGGCGCAGATGGTATGAAGCGCCATAAAATAAGTCAACTTAAAAGGTTGGCAGCCAAAAATATTGACGTCTAAAGTATTTCTGCTAAGCTCCCGCGCCTGCCATAATTCAGGCTGGGCCGCGCAGCCCGGCCCGTTACGCACCCGAACCCGGAGCCTCCTATGTCCACCACAGCCAGCACCGTGAACCCCGCCCCGAAGGCCAGCGCCGAAAACAAGTTCAACTGGGAGGATCCACTCCTGCTGAACGAGCAGCTCAGCGAGGACGAGCGCATGGTCTGCGCCGCCGCGCGGGAGTACTGCCAGGACAAGCTCATGACGCGCGTGCAGGAGGCCAACCGGCACGAAATCTTCCACCGCGAGATCATGACCGAAATGGGTGAGCTGGGTCTGCTCGGTGCAACAATTCCGGAGCAGTACGGTGGCGCTGGCATGAACTACGTCGCCTACGGGCTCATCGCCCGCGAGGTCGAGCGCGTGGATTCGGGCTACCGCTCGGCCATGAGCGTGCAGTCCTCGCTGGTCATGCATCCCATCTATGCCTACGGCAGCGAACAGACGCGCATGAAGTACCTGCCGAAGCTGGCCACCGGCGAATGGGTGGGCTGCTTCGGCCTGACCGAGCCCGACCATGGCTCCGACCCCGGCGGCATGAAGACCCGCGCCCGCAAGGTCGACGGCGGTTACCGCGTGTCCGGCGCCAAGATGTGGATCACCAACTCGCCCATCGCCGACGTGTTCGTGGTGTGGGGCAAGACCGAGGACGACATCATCCGCGGCTTCGTGCTGGAAAAGGGCATGGAAGGCCTGTCGGCACCGAAAATCGAGGGCAAGTTCTCCCTGCGCGCCTCCATCACCGGCGAAATCGTCATGGACAACGTGTTCGTGCCGGAAGAGAACCTGCTGCCGAACGTGCAGGGTCTGAAGGGCCCCTTCGGCTGCCTGAACCGGGCCCGCTACGGCATCTCCTGGGGCGCCATGGGCGCGGCGGAGTTCTGCTGGCATGCCGCCCGCCAGTACACCCTGGACCGCAAACAGTTCGGCCGGCCGCTGGCCGCCAACCAGCTCATCCAGAAGAAACTTGCCGACATGCAGACCGAAATCACTCTCGGCCTGCAGGGCTCGCTGCAGATCGGCCGCATGATCGATGCCGGTGTCGGCGCCCCGGAAGCCATCTCCCTGATGAAGCGCAACAACTGCGGCAAGGCCCTGGACATCGCCCGGGTCGCGCGTGACATGCACGGCGGCAACGGTATCTCCGATGAATACCACGTCATCCGCCACGTGATGAACCTGGAAGCGGTGAACACCTACGAGGGCACGCACGACATCCACGCCCTCATCCTCGGCCGGGCCCAGACCGGCATCCAGGCCTTCATGGCGGGTTGATGCCAGGATGACCGTACACCAGATACTGCAGCCCGAAGGCTGGCAGAAGCCCAAGGGCTACTCCAACGGCATTGCAGCCAGCGGCACCACCGTCTTCGTCGGCGGCCAGATCGGCTGGGACGAAACGGAAACCTTCCGCAGCGAGCATTTCGCCGACCAGGTACGCCAGGCACTGGTGAACACCGTGGCGGTGCTGAAGGAAGCCGGTGCCGGGCCCGAACACATCGCCCGCATGACCTGGTACGTCACCGACAAGAAGGAATACCTGGGCGCCCTGAAAGAGGTCGGCCAGGCCTACCGTGATGTCATTGGCCGCAACTTCCCGGCCATGGCGCTCGTGCAGGTTGTGGCCCTGGTCGAGGACCGGGCCAAGGTGGAAATCGAGACCACGGCGGTCGTCCCGGCCTGATCCCGGACGCCGGCGCTATCGCGGCTGAAGCCGCTCCTACGGGAGGTGGACCGGGCGCCGGGGGGATTCGCGGCTGAAGCCGCTCCTACGGGGGCTCCGGGACCGGGGAGTGGAGGCGGCAGGGCGGAATGCGGCCAGGGCGCGGCGGGGGCCGCCCCGCGCGCCTGCGGGCGCGAGCGCAGCAGGAGCGAGCACGCGAAC
>CAYGQN010000306.1:0-5459 GCA_964351795.1 uncultured Gammaproteobacteria bacterium | reverse complement strand
CACCGTCTCCGGCAATATGCGCCAGCATCTTCGCCGGGCAGTGGTGGAGATGATCCGCGACGACTGGCTCGACAACCCGCGGGTGCCCGGCGCGATTCGCCAGTGTCGCCACGACGATGGCCGGCCGGTGGGCGAGCAGGAGTACCTGTACCGCCTGGAGTGCCTGCGCCAGGATGGCCGCCGCGCCGAACTGCTGAAGGTGCGCCAGACCAACGCGGGCTGGAAAGTATTCCCGCTCAGTGGCGATTCCTGAGTCCGCGGCCAGCGAGGATACCGGATGAATACCCCCACGCATGATGCGCAAGTCCCGGCCCGCCCCCGTTGCTGCTCGTTCTGTGGCCGCAACGCCAGCGAGGTCGACGCCATGGTGCGGTCGATGCGCCCGCACGGTGAGCCGGCCTACATCTGCAGCGACTGCGTGCGCAAGTACACGCAGCAACTGCAGGCCTGACCGGGCGCGCCAGCCGCCCGCACGTGCCCGGGTCCATCGATCCGCAGCGGGCCCGGGCGCGCCTGCAGGCGCTGCGCGCCGCGCTGGATGACACCGCCGCCAGCGCAGCCGACGCGGCCGGTACCGTGGCGCTCGACCAGTCCCGGGTGGGACGCCTGTCGCGAATGGATGCCCTGCAGTCCCAGGCGATGGCCATGGAGACGCAGCGCCGCCGTGTCATCCAGGTCCAGCGCATCGATTCGGCCCTGCAGCGCCTTGCCAGTGGCGAGTACGGCCTGTGCGTGAGCTGCGGCGAGGCCATTGCGCCGGGCCGGCTCGAGCATGATCCGGCGGTGCCGGTGTGCCTGGCGTGTGCGGCTGCCCGCGAGGGCTGACCGTCCCGGGCCGGCGGCGCAGCCCCGGCGCGGGCTCGCAAAATTGCCATCCCGGTTCTAGTATTGCGGCCCCATCGCCGATGCCGGGGCGCGCAAGCGGTGCCGCTGGCTGAACCACAGGAGCTCTCATGGATATTCGCGAGGATTTCGTTGACGCCATCGGCAATACGCCGCTGCTCCGGCTGCGCAAGGCCTCCGAGGAGACCGGCTGCAACATCCTGGGCAAGTGCGAGTTCGCCAATCCCGGCGGTTCCGTGAAGGATCGCGCCGCCAAGTACATCGTGCTCGATGCCGAGGCCCGCGGAGATCTGCGCCCCGGGGGCGTTATCGTGGAAGGCACGGCGGGCAACACCGGTATCGGCCTGGCGCTGGTGGGCAACGCGCGCGGTTACCGCACCGTGATCGTCATCCCGGAAACCCAGAGCCAGGAGAAAAAGGACATGCTGCGCCTGTGTGGCGCCGAGCTGATCGAGGTGCCGGCCGTGCCCTACCGGGACCCGAACAACTACGTGAAGCAGGCCGAGCGGCTTGCCGCGCAGATGGCGAAGGACGAGCCGAACGGTGTTCTCTATGCCAACCAGTGGGACAACACCTCCAACCGCGAGGCCCACATCCGCTCCACCGGGCCGGAAATCTGGACGCAGACCGATGGCCGGGTGGATGGCTTCACCTGCGCCATCGGTACCGGTGGCACCCTTGCCGGCGTCGGCATGTACCTGAAGGATCGCAACCCGGACATCCGCATCGCGGTCAGTGATCCCATGGGCGCGGCCATGTACAACTGGTTCAAGCACGGTGAGCTCAAGGGCGAAGGCAGCTCCATCACCGAGGGCATCGGCCAGGGCCGCATCACAGGCAACATCGAAGGGGCGCCGGTGGACGGTGCCTTCCAGATCCCCGACAGCGAGGCCCTGCCGATCGTGTTCGACCTGCTCCGCCACGAGGGCCTGGTGCTCGGCGGCTCCTCGGGCATCAACGTGGCGGGTGCCATCCGCCTGGCGCGCGAACTCGGCCCCGGCCACACCATCGTCACCATCCTGTGCGACTCCGGCACGCGCTACCAGAGCAAGCTCTACAACCCCGCGTTCCTGCGCGAGAAGGGCCTGCCAGTGCCCGAGTGGCTGGTTTGAGCGCCGAGGCGCCGGCCCTGCCCCGGGTGGGCTTCGTCAGCCTTGGCTGCCCGAAGGCTTTGGTGGACTCCGAGCGCATTCTCACCCAGTTGCGCCTGGACGGTTACGAGGTGGTGCCCGACTACGAGGCCGCCGACGTGGTGGTGGTGAACACCTGCGGATTCATCGACAGTGCCCGTGCCGAATCGCTGGAGGCCATTGGCGAGGCCCTGCGCGAGAACGGCCAGGTGATCGTCACCGGCTGCCTGGGTGTGCACGAGGATCAGATCCGCGCGGCCCACCCCGGGGTGCTGTCGGTGACCGGGCCGCAGCAGTACGAGCAGGTGGTCGGCGCCGTGCATGCGCACGTGCCGCCGCCGCCGAAGAACCCCTTCGTGGATCTCGTGCCCCCGCAGGGCGTGAAGCTCACGCCGCGCCACTACGCCTACCTGAAGATCGCCGAGGGCTGCAATCACAAGTGCAGCTTCTGCATCATCCCGTCCATGCGCGGCGGGCTCGCCAGCCGGGCCCTGGATGACGTGATGGCCGAGGCCGAGCGCCTGGTGCGTGCCGGCGTGCGCGAGTTGCTGGTCATCTCCCAGGACACCAGCGCCTGGGGCCTGGACCGGCGCTATGCGCCAAGCCTGTGGCGGGACCGGGAACGCCCCGGCGACATCTACCACCTGGCCGAGGCGCTGGGGGAGCTGGGGGTGTGGATACGCCTGCACTACGTGTATCCCTACCCGCATGTCGATGCGCTGATCCCGCTCATGCGTGATGGCCTGGTGCTGCCCTACCTCGACATCCCCTTCCAGCACGCCAGCCCGGCGGTGCTCAAGCGCATGCGCCGGCCGGCGGCGGCGGAAGACAACCTGCGGCGCATCCAGGCCTGGCGGGCGATCTGCCCGGACATGGCCATCCGCAGCACCTTCATCGTCGGCTTCCCCGGCGAGACGGATGCGGATTTCCAGCAGCTGCTGGATTTCCTGGAGGCCGCCGAACTCGACCGCGTCGGCTGTTTCGAATACTCGCCGGTGGCCGGTGCGGCAGCCAATGCGCTGGCCGACGCGGTCCCCGCCGAGGTCGCCGCCGAGCGCTGGGAGCGCTTCATGCAGACCCAGCAGACCATCAGCCGCAGGAAGCTGGCCCGGCGTATCGGCCAGCGCATGACAGTGCTGGTGGATGCGGTCAACGGGGACCAGGCCGAGGCCCGGAGCTACGCGGATGCGCCGGAAATCGATGGACTGGTGCACGTCAGTGGCGTCACCGGGGTCGGGCCCGGGCAGTTCATTGACGTGGTCGTCGAAGATGCCGAGGATTACGACCTTTTCGCGGTGCCGTCAGCGGCTGAACCGGGCTGAGTGCGGTTGCCCCGCGCCCGGGCCGAAAGCCACCGGCCCGGGCGGGGTGTGCCGACGATAATCCGCGCGCCCGGCCGCACGCTCCCGCTGCCGCGCTCGTTGTACCGCGGTGTTCCCAACCGACCCAGAGAGACCTGCATGAGCCTGTATCCCGGACATCACAACCCCCTCGCCACCACGCCGGCCAGGCCGCTGCCGGCCAGCGTCGCCATCATCGGCGCCGGCACCATCGGCCCGGACATCGGCTACTACCTCAAGAGCGCGCTGCCGGCGCTGAAGCTCACGCTGGTGGATATCGACGACAAGCCGCTGGCCGCCGCCCTGGAGCGCTACGAGGGCTATGCGTCGAAAGGGGTGGCCCGCGGCAAGATGACCGAGGCGCTGGCGAAGCAGGTGTGCACCAACGTGCATACCAGCACCGACTACGCCGCCATGGCCGATTGCGACCTGGTCATCGAGGCAGCCACGGAAAACCTGGATCTGAAGCGGCGCATCTTCGCCCAGGTGGAAGCGGTGGTGCGCGAGGACTGCATCATCACCTCCAACAGCTCCTCGCTGCCGGCGGCCTGGATGTTCCGCGACCTCGCCCACCCGCAGCGCGCCACGGTGACGCACTTCTTCGCCCCGGCCTGGCGCAACCCGGTGGTGGAGGTCATCAGCACGCCGAAGCTGGACCCGGCCGTGCTGGAGTACCTGCGCTGGCTGTTCTGCCAGACCGGCAAGGTGCCCCTGGTGACCGCTGACGAGGTCTGCTTCATGCTCGATCGCATCTTCGACAACTGGTGCAACGAGTCGGCGCTGCTGCTCGAACACGCCGTGGCCGGGCAGATCGACAACACCGCGCGCGAGTTCGTGCATGCCGGGCCGTTCTTCGTGCTGAACCTGGCCAACGGCAACCCGATCATCACCGAGACCAACAACCTGCAGGCCGACGAGGAGGGTGAGCACTACCGCCCGGCACCGATCTTCCGCTCGGTGGAGCGCTGGCACCTGGACAACCGTGGCCAGGGCCTGGAGGTCGGTGAGAGCACCCGCGCGCAGATCCGGGATCGCCTGCAGGGGATCCTGTTCTCGCAGACCGTGGACATCCTCGACCGCGATATCGGCGCGCCGGCGGATCTCGATCTCGGCTGCCGGCTGGCGCTCGGTTTCCGCCAGGGGCCGCTGGAGCTGATGCGCGCTGCCGGCGAGGCCGAGGTCGGTCGGGCCCTGGAGCGTTTTGCCGCCGAGCGCCCCGGCATGCCGATGCCGAAGCAGCCGCTGGCGAACTACCAGTCTTTCGCGCGCCACATCCTGGTCGATGACATCGACGCGGTGCGGCTCATCACCCTGCGCCGGCCCGAGGCCATGAACGCCCTGCACGACGAACTCACCGACGAAATCCTGGCCGTGGTCCGCGCCGGCGAGGCCGACCCGGCGGTGCAGGGCTTCGTCATCATCGGCTACGGGCCGCGCGCCTTCTGCGCCGGCGCCGACATCGGCCGCTTCCCGTCCATGCTCGGGGATGCCGACGCGGCGGCGCAGTACGCACGGGACTGCTCGCGCCTGCTGGTGCACCTGGATGCCATGGACAAGCCGGTGGTCGCGGCCCTGAACGGCATGGCGCTCGGCGGCGGCCTGGAGCTGGCCATGCGCTGCCACTCCATGGTGGCCGTACCGGAGGCCTTCCTCCAGTTCCCCGAAATCACCCTCGGCATCGTGCCCGGTATCGGCGCCATGGTGGTGCCCTACCGCCGCTGGCCGCAGGCGGCCGCCAGCTTCAACGCGATGCTCACGCGGGCGACGCGGCTGAAGGCTGCCGAGGCGCTGGAGCTTGGCATCATCGACGGGGTGGCGGCCGACTACGCCGGCCTGGTGGACATGGCCATAGGCCAGGTGAAGGCCCTGGTGGGTAACATCCCCCGGCCCACGCAGGGTCCGGTCAGCATCGAGCCGCCGGCCGCGGGCCCGGCCGAGGCGGCCAACGGCCAGGTGCTCAGTGCCGAGGTGCTGGGGATCCTGCGCGCGGCGGTTGCCGATGCCGCGGCAGCGGACTCGCTGGGCAGCGCCCTGGAAGTCGGCTACCGGGCCTTCGGCGCAAGTGCCCTCACCGCGGCGGCCCGCGAGGGCATCAGTGCGTTCGGTGAGCGGCGGGCGCCGGATTTCGGCCGCACCGGCTGAAGCC
>CAYGQN010000305.1:0-5464 GCA_964351795.1 uncultured Gammaproteobacteria bacterium | reverse complement strand
GGCCGGCCCCTGTGCCCGCCGTTCCCGGCCGGCCTGGAGCAGGTGCTGTTCGGTATGGGTTGCTTCTGGGGCGCCGAGCGGCGTTTCTGGCAGGCACCCGGGGTGCATGTCACCGCGGTGGGTTATGCCGGCGGCTACACGCCGAACCCGGCCTACGAGGAAGTGTGTTCCGGCATGACCGGCCACAACGAGGTCGTGCTCGTGGTCTTCGATCCCGCCGACGGCGGTTTCGAGGCCCTGCTCAAGCTGTTCTGGGAATCCCATGATCCCACCCAGGGCATGCGCCAGGGCAACGACGTGGGCACCCAGTACCGCTCGGGCATCTATTGCGGCAGCGCCGGCCAGCTCGAGATCGCCGAAGCCAGCCGCGACGCCTTCGGCCGCGCCCTGGCTGCCAACGGCATGGGTCCGATCACCACGGAAATCCTGCCGGCGCCGGATTTCTACTACGCCGAGCCCTATCACCAGCAGTACCTGGCGAAGAATCCGGGCGGCTACTGCGGCCTGCGGGGTACCGGAGTGAATTTCGACACGTCCGCCGTCGCCGGCACGGCCTGACAGGAGAGCAAGAGCATGGCAGTTGTTGAATCCGGGGTAAGCCGGGCGAACGTGGATCTCGTGGCCAGCGCGCGGGCACTGATGCCGCTGCTGGAGGAGGAGGCCGGCGCGGCCGAAGCGCAGCGCCACCTCACCGACCGTGCCGTGGAGGCCATGCGTGATGCCGGGCTGTATCGCATGCATGTGCCGGCGGCGCTGGGTGGCTTCGAGGCCGATCCGCTGACCCAGTTCGGCGTGATCGAAACGCTGTCACAGGCCCACGGTTCGGCCGGCTGGTGCCTGATGGCCGGGGCGATGGAAGCCGGTGCCGCGGCGGCGTACATCGAGCCGGAAGTCGCCGCCGACATGTTCTCGAGCAACATCGTCATGGCCGGCCAGGGGATCCCCAAGGGGCATGCAACGCCGCGCGAAGGCGGCTTCTGGCTGCACGGCAGCTTCGGCTATGGCAGCGGCATCGCCCATGCGGATTTCGCGCACACCGGCGCCATCGTGTTCGACGGCGACAAGCCCCGGCTGGGCGCCGATGGCAGCCCCGAGATCCGGGTGTTCCACGTGCCGCGCGCGGAAATCCAGATCCGCGACAACTGGAACGTGCTGGGCCTGCGCGCCACCGGCAGCTTCGACTACGGCATCGAGGGCTGTTATCAGTCCGAGGAGTCCACCTACCTGCTTGACGAGACCGAGCCGCGCACCGGCGGCAACCTCTACAGCCTGGGCCTGAAGGGCTTTACCGCCCTTGGCCACACGGCCTGGGCGATCGGCATCGGCCGGCGTGCCCTGGATGAGTTGCGCCAGGCCGGCACCGGTCAGCGCAACCTGTTCGGGCTGCTGGGTGAGTCCTCGAGTTTTCGCGAGAAGTTCGCGCTGGCCGAGGCGAAGTTCCGAGCGGCACGCGCATTCGCCGTCGACGTGTGGGGCGAGGCGGGGCAGACCCTGGCCCGCGGTGACCAGGTGGGCATCGAGCACATGGCGCTGCTGCGCCTGGCCCTGCGCCACAGCCACGACGTGGTGTCGGAAGTGTGCACCCATGCGCACAAGGCCGCGGTCGGGCTGTCCCTGCGCGACAGTGTCCTGCAGCGCTGCTACCGCGACATGCACGCCGGCACCCAGCACATCCTGATGGCCGACCAGCTGGTCCAGGACTGCGGTATGGCCCTGCTCGGCATGGCGCCCGAGGGCGCGCGCTGGCGCGTCAGCGGGCTCGCCTGAGCCGCGGGCTCAGAAGCGCCGTATCAGCAGCACGCCGGTGATCAGCAGCACCGCGCCGATGATGCGCATCGGTGAGACATGGTGCTCGGGATAACCGAGCCAGCCGTAATGGTCGAGCAGCATGGAGGCTGCCATCTGGCCGGCGATGAACAGCGCGATCATGGTGCCGGCACCGAGCTTCGGCCCGACCACGATGGCGGTCACCACCATCGAGATCCCCAGCGCGCCACCAATCCAGAAATACCAGGGTGTTGTCGAGAACAGCGTGGCCTGCGGCAGCGGTACGCGCAGGAGCGCCAGCACCACCAGGATGCAGGCACCGCCGACCATGAAGTTGATGGCCGCGGCGGTGAACGGGTTGCCCGCCGCGTGTGCCAGCATGGCATTCACACCGGCCTGCACCGGCAGCAGGCCGCCGATGCAGAAGGCCAGCAGGACAAACTTGCCCAGGCCGCTCACAGCACCTGTTCCACCAGCAGGAACACCGGATCCTCGGCCCAGTCGGCCACCATGGCACCGCCGACTGCCTGCACGGCCGGCAACTGCGCGTCCTTGCCGAGCTGGTCGAAATCGTTGATGCGGATGATCTCCATGTGCGAGTACGGCGGTTTGCCATCGGCGCCCAGCATGATCACCGTGCGGCACAGGTTGTACTCGTCGATGCTCTGCAGCTTCGATACGACCGGGAAATCGTTCTCGCGCATCCATTGCTGGAAGGCCTCGTCGGTCTTGCCCGGCTTGAGGTTGAACAGGACGAGCATGAACTTGTTCATCGGCATTGGCTCCCTACGCGTTGTGAAGGACTGTGAGTGGACGGGCGCAATGCTAAAGTACCGGCAGTGCCGCGGCCAGCGGCGGCGAACGCCTCGCCCGCGGTGCCGGCCGGAACCACTTCTGTCACCGGGAGGCCCTTGATGTCCGCGAACCCTGAGTCCCTGTCCACGCACCTGGAGCCTGTACCGCCGGCCCTGCTGGCCTCGCGCGTGACCGCCATCAGGCCGCGGCTGGCAGCCGCGGCGCAGGCCGCCGAGCGTCAGCGCGCCGTCCCGGCCGGCAGCGTGCAGGCGATGCGCGAAGCCGGCCTGCTGCGCGCCTTCCGCCCGCGCCGGCACGGCGGCCTGGAACTGCACATGCGCGATGTGCTGCCCCTGGTGGCGGAGCTGGCCGAGGCCTGCCCGGCCAGTGCCTGGGTACTGGCCGTGCTGCAAATCCACGAATGGCTCCTCGGCCTGTTTCCCGAGGCCACCCAGGCCGAGGTGTTTGCGGCCGGGCAGCCCGTCGGTGGTGTCCTGCAGCCTCGCGGCCAGGCCGTGCCCGCCGCCGATGGCTGGGAACTCGGCCCCGGCACCTGGCCGTTCGCCTCCGGGATAGACCACGCCGGCTGGGCGCTGGTGGGCGCCCTGCACATGCGCGAGGACGGCCCGCCGGACTCACTGCTGCTGCTGCTGGCCCCGGACCAGTACGACATCGTCGATGACTGGCACGTGTCCGGTCTGCGCGCGACCGGCAGCCGCCAGATCCGGGTGGCCGCGCCCGTCCAGGTACCGGGCCGGCGCGTGCTGGATTTCGGCGCCCGGCTGGGCCGGGCGATCGATGTCGCCGAGCCGGCGACCCTGCGGGCGGCCATCCTGCCGGTGCTCTCGCTCAACGTCACCGGGCCGGCGCTGGGCGCGGCGCGCCAGGCCCTGCAACTGTTCGCCGCGCATGTGGCCGACCGGCGGATGCCGTTCTCCCCGCAGTCGCAGGCGGGCAACGCGGTCACGCAGCGGGCACTGGGCGAGGCCGCCACCCGCGTGGACGTGGCCGCACTGCTGCTGGCGCGGGCGGCGGATGGCGTTGCCGAGGCCGCCGAGGCCGGCCGTGCCATGGACGTCGGCGAACGCTGCCGGGTGCGTGCGGATTGCGCCTGGGCGGTGCGCGAATGCGTGACGGCGGTGGAATCGCTGTGGCGCCTTGGCGGCGGTGGACTGCTGCAGGAGGCGCATCCGCTCAACCGCTGCCTGCGCGATGTGCAGGCGATGCAGCAGCATGCGGCACTGAACCTGGACAACAACCTGGAACTGTACGGCGCCGCTACACTCGGGCAGCCGCTGAACAGCAGCTTCGTATAGGCGGGCAGGCGGGGGCTTGCCGACGCGTCAGTCGGTCTGCTCTTCCGCGCAGTAGCCCCACATGACGATGTACTCCGAGCCGCTGCCGCGCTGCACCGACCACAGCGGTTCGCCGGCGTCGCGAAGCAGGCCATTGCCGCGCCAGGCCTCGTTGCCCTCCGGGAACATCTGCGCCGTGGCGAGCCCGGCTTCAATGAGACGCTTGCGCGAACTCGCGTAGCACACACCGGAATCGTTGCAGAAGATGCGAATGTTCGACCTGCTCATAGCTCGATCATAGCCCAGGCCAACCTGTCCGGGTCAACCATTGCCCTGGTTTTTTTCCGTTGCGTAAACGATCCCCGGTGCATGCCCTGCTTTGCCCTGTCAGTCGGCCTCGACGCGATTGCGCCCACCCGCCTTGGCCCGGTACAGGGCCGCGTCGGCGCGCTCGACCACCGCGCTGATACTCTCGCCGGCGCCGAAGCTGGCGATACCCCCCGACAGCGTCACCGGCACTGGCCGGCCCTTCAGGTGAAAGCGGATCCGTTCGACCTCGGCGCGCAGGTGCTCGACGATGATGGCGGCTTCCCCGGGCTTGCGCCCGGGCATCACCACCACGAACTCCTCGCCGCCGAAGCGGGCCAGGAAGTCGGCCTCGTCCAGGCGGGACCGGCACTGCCGGGCAACATGCACCAGCACGCGATCACCGACGGCGTGGCCGAACTCGTCGTTCACCCGCTTGAAGAAATCGATATCAATCACTGCCAGGCACTGGGGCGTGCCGTGCAGGTGGAATTGCTCGTGGCAGTGCTCCAGCACATCGCGCAGGGCCCGACGGTTCGGCAGACCGGTCAGGGCGTCGGTCAGCGCACGGTTGCGCTCGGTGGCGATGGTCTGGCGCAGCTGCCGGGTCTCGCCCTCGAGGTTGCTCAGCAGGCCCTGCATTTCCGCCAGCCGCTCGCTGGCGCTCTGGTGGCGCTCCTGCTCGCTGGCGAGGAAACTGTCCAGCCGGCTCGACAGCGACTCGACCCGTTCGCCAATCAGGTGGCGCAGGCTGTCGGGGTCGGGCAGGGTGGCGCCATCGGTTTCCATGGCCTGTAACTGCGCCTGCAGATCATCGTGCAGGTCGGCGGAGGCCTGCAGGGACTCGCCGTGGTCGGTGCGCGAGTGGGCCAGGCGCCGTTCGACGTCATCCAGTCGCGCCCCCAGCTGCAGCAGGAAGCGCTCCAGCGTCGCCACCTCGGTCTCCAGGCCGGCGTGCAGGTCGACCACGATGTCGGCCACCTGCTTCAGGGCCGAGGTGAGACCCTGCCGGTCCAGGTCGGCATCCAGCAGTTTCCCCTTCAGTGCTTCGACGGCTTCGGCGACGGCCTCCGGCAGGCTCAGCCAGTCGATCAATTCAATGACCACCGTTGCCAGATCGGCGGTGGAGACGGTGTCGGTGCCGATACGTCCGCGCGGGCGCTCGCTGAGCGCCCGCTGCACCAGCTCGACGGTTTCCCCCGCCAGCGCAAGTTCGGCCTGCCGGTCGGCGCAGGCCTTGCAGCGCCGGCGCAGCTCCAGCAGCGCGATCCCCGGCTCCCCGCCCAGCCGCAGCCCTTCCA
>CAYGQN010000304.1:0-5483 GCA_964351795.1 uncultured Gammaproteobacteria bacterium | reverse complement strand
GCGCGAGCTGAAGAATGCTGTCTGCAGCTCCTTCCTGGCCAGCATGCTGGCCAGGGAGATGGGTCGGCAGGCGGGTGGCGTGGATGCCGAGGAGGCGTTCGTCGCGGCGCTGTTCCAGCGCCTCGGCAAGCACCTGACCATCTACTACTTCCCGGATGAGTACGAGGCCATCGAGCGCCTGCGCGAGGACCAGGGGATGGCCGAGGACGCGGCGGTGCGACGCGTGCTCGGCGCGGACTACCCGGCCATCGGCCTGGCCGTCGGCCGCGAGTGGCAGTTGCCGCGCAGCCTGCTCGCCGCCATGAAGCCGCGCATCCCCGGCAGGACGGCAGGCCTGGAACCTGGCCACGCCAGGCTGGCGGCCATGGCCACGGTGAGCAATGACGTGTGCGACATCCTCGGCGCCGGGGATGGCAACAGCCAGGCGGCGCTGGAGGCGCTGCTCGGCGACTGGAAAGAGGAACTGGGGCTCACGCCGAAGGCGGTATCGGCGATGGCCCGCCAGGCCATGGATGAACTGGACGAGTTTGCCGTCGCGCTGGACATGCCGGTGGAAACCAGCGGCTTCTACCAGCGTGCCGCGGCGCACTGCCGGCCGGAGCCGAGCGCGCCGTCCACCGACATCGAACGCCGGCGGCGCACCGGCGACGACACCACCGGCACGAATACCCTCGCAGGCGCCGCGCCGGCAAACCCCGACGGCGGCGCTTGCGGGCCCGGCGAGGTCGCCGGCCCGGCGCGGCTCATCACGCTGACCAACGCCATCAGCGACATCACCAGTACCCTGCTGGGCGAGTACAAGCTCAACCAGGTGCTCATCATGATCCTGGAGGCCTTCTATCGCGCCATGGGTTTCGAGCGGGTGCTGCTGTGCATCCGCGATGCCCGCAGCGGCGAGGTGGCGGCCCGCTTCGGCTTCGGCGATGGCGTGGATGCGCTGCTGCCGCAGTTCCGGTTCCGCCCGGGCAGTGAGGATGACGTATTCAGCCTGGCCATGCGCAAGCAACGCGACTGCATCATCCTGGACACCCGGGCCGCGGCGGATCGCTATGACATTCCGGCCTGGTGCCATGCGCTGGCGAGCCCGCGCGCGATGACCCTGTTCCCCATTGTCACCGACGGCCGCGCCATCGCCCTGGTTTACGCCGATTCCCAGCGCAGCGCGGCGCAGATCTCCGCCGATGAGCTGCGCCTGGTGAAGGCGCTCATCAACCAGGGCGCACTGGCCGTGCGCAACGCCCGCCAGCGCTGAAGCGCCCGTGGCCGCCGCCTGCGCGGCATCAGGGTGCCTTGGTATACTCCCCGGCTGCCCACACGCGCCGCATCCGCGCCGCCCCCACCGGAACCGATGAGCAAGAAAAAGCCCGGCACGCCTTCGAGCACCATCGCGCTCAACAAGAAGGCCAAGCACGACTACTTCATCACCGATACCTTCGAGGCCGGCATCGTGCTGGAGGGTTGGGAGGTGAAGGCGCTGCGCGCCGGCCGGGTGCAGCTGCGCGACAGCTACGTATTCATGAAGGACGGCGAGGCCTGGATGGTGAACGCGCTGATCACCCCGCTGGCTTCGGCCTCCACGCACATCGACCCGCAGGCGCAGCGCACCCGCAAGCTGCTGCTGCACAAGCGCGAACTCGGCCAGCTCATCGGCGCGGTGGAGCGCAAGGGCCAGACCCTGGTCGCCACCGCCATGTACTGGAAGCGCGGCCGCGCCAAGGTGGAGGTGGCGCTGGCCACCGGCAAGAAGGCCCACGACAAGCGCGCCACCCTCAAGGAACGGGACTGGAACCGGGAAAAGCAGCGCCTGATGAAGCACTGAGCAGGCGCGGCGACGCGTAGGCCGGGTTTGCGTTCGCGCCTGGCCTTGCCGGCCTGCCACCGCATCCGGGTTCTCCACGTCAAGGCAGAGGTCAGACACGCTGTCCGGCACTCATGGGCGCCGGTGACGCACTGGTTTGCGCCGGATTGGTGACGCGGCGCCCCCCAAGGGCCGCGGCGCGGTCGGGAAAGTGCCCCCCGGCATGGCCGGGGGGATACAGCGTGTCCGGCCCCGCCCGACGGGGGGAGCGGGCGCGGACCGGACTGAGTGAGCAGGCCGCGTGTCAGGTCGCGACCCTCTCCCGCTCGAAGGCCCAAGGGCCCTGCAGCGCCGGCCCGGGTATTCCGCCAGCCGGCGCAATGCGCCTGAAATCCGGTGCTTACCTTAGGGCGCGAGAGCTTGACGCTGAACATCCGGCAGTGACATTGTCATAGTCCTTTGATGACAACTGTAGGCATGAGGTGACACGTGTCACAGAGTGGAATCGAGCAACTGCTGATGCCGGGTACCTACCTGAGCTACCTGGGCCGGGTGATCACCGACCACGTGCGGCTGGTGGCCGGCACCTCTCTCATGCCGGACCAGCTCCAGCGCCCCGACGCCCTCGTCCCGGTGCGCGATGTGCTCACCTGCGTGAAGAACGCCACCGCCCTGGCCGACCGGCCCCACTGGCACCTGCCCTGGGCCAGGGGCATGGCCGAGCACTTCCACGGCCCGGTCACCCTGGCCCTGGTGAACGCGCCCACGCTGGGGGCCGGCCTGGATGCCCTGGTGCGCTTCATGCCGGCCAGGGTGCCCTATCACCACTGGTGCGCCGGGAGCATCGACGGCCGCCACTACTGCGAGTTGCAGGAGCTGATGGACTTCGGCCCGGTGCGGGCGATATTGGTGGAGATCCCGGTACTGGTGATGCACGAGTATGTGCACACGCTGCGCGGCGGTTCGATGGAGGGCGCCGAAGTCCACCTGCGCTACCCGCCCACGGCCTATGCCGGCGAATATGACCGCTACTTCCACTGCCCGGTGCACTTCGACAGCCCGCGTAACGCCCTGGTGGTGCCGGAGGCCTGGCTGCAGATTCCCAATGCCGGCCATGACGCCGCCACCTGGGAGATGGCCTTGCGCCGCTGCGCCCAGTCCAGCGTCACCGCGCGCGAGCAGGACAGCCTGCGCCTGGTGCGCCAGGCCATCTACGCGCAGGTGGACAGCAGCGGGGGCGCCCCGCCGACCCTGCGCGAGATTGCCGCACAGATGCACCTGTCGCCGCGCACCCTGATCCGGCGACTGCGCCAGACCGGCGCCACCTACCAGGGCATCGTCGACGAAATCCAGATGGACCGCGCCCGCAGCCTGCTGGCCAGGCCGGGCATGCGCATCGCCGATGTGGCCAGCGAACTCGGCTTCAGTGATCCTGCCAGCTTCGGGCGCAGCTTCCGGCGCTGGTTCGGCATGACCCCGGGCGTCTTTCGCGCCAGCCTTGATGCCAGCGCCTGAGCCGCGGCGCCCGGAGCGGAGTGGCGGCTAGAGCACTCCGCGCCGCGCCTGGTCCAGCTCGATGGATTCAAACAGGGCCCGGAAGTTGCCCTCGCCGAAACCCTCGTTGCCCTTGCGCTGGATGACCTCGAAGAACAGCGGGCCGATGACCAGGTTCGAGAAAATCTGCAGCAGCAGGCCCTGGCCCTCCTCCGGCGCACCGTCGATGAGGATCCGCAGCGCGGCGAGGTCCTCGCCATGGCCGGGCAGGCGGGCGTCCACGGCCTCGTAGTAGGTGTCCGGGGTATCCATGAACGACACGCCACGGCCGCGCAGGCGCTCGACCGCGGCATAGATGTCGCCGGTCGCGAGCGCGATGTGCTGGATCCCCTCGCCATTGTGATCACGCAGGTATTCCTCGATCTGGCTCTTGTCATCAGCGGATTCGTTGATGGGGATGCGGATGCGCCCGCAGGGGCTCGTCATGGCGCGGGACTTCAGCCCCGTGTGCCGGCCCTCGATGTCGAAGAAGCGGGCCTCGCGGAAGTTGAACAGGCGCTCGTAGAAACCGGCCCAGCGGTCCATGTTGCCACGCAGGACGTTGTGCGTGAGATGGTCGACGCCGGTCAGCCCAGCGCCGGCCGGACGCGGGTCCACGCCGGGGATGGGGCGGAAGTCCACGTCGTAAATGCTGTCCTCGCCGAAGCGATCCACCAGGTAGATGAGCGAGCCACCAATGCCCTCGACGGCCGGGATCCGCAGCTCCATCGGACCTGCGCCGGAGTCCACCAGGCTCGCTCCCTGCGCCCGCAGGTGCGCCAGCGCAACGCCCACGTCCCGCACGCGGATGGCGAAGGCGTTCGCGCCTGGCCCATGTACTTCGGTAAAGCGTCGGGCCTGGCTGCGGGGCTGGTTGTTGAGGATGAAGTTGATGTCCCCCTGCCGGTACAGGGTGACGTCCTTGCTGCGATGGCGGGCGACCGCGGTGAAGCCGAGCTGGCCGAACAGCGCCTGCAGGGCCGCCGGCGCCGGTGAGCTGAATTCGATGAACTCGAAGCCGCAGGTTCCGGCCGGGTTGTCCCAGTGGTCGTGGGTCTGCTGCATGACGGCGCTCATCGCGTGTGTCTCCTGCCAGGGTTTGTATGGCCAGGATCCTACGCCGCAGGTCATGCGGTTTCTGCGCAATTTTCTGCTCCATTAAGCTAATATACGCGTTATACTCGCGTTGAATTAATTCTATTTGCATAATTTACGCAACCCATGGACGATATCGATCGCAAACTGCTGCTCGCCCTGCAAGCCGACGGCCGCGCCACCGCGCAGACCCTGTCCGAGGCGGTGCACCTGTCGGCCTCGCAGTGTCAGCGCCGCATCCGGCGCCTGGAAGAGGATGGCGTCATCCGCGACATCCGGGCCATCCTCGACCCGGGCAGGATCGGCCTGACCGTGATGGCTATCGTCAGCGTCAGCCTGGTCCGCCACGGCACGGACCCGGCCCGCGCGTTCCGCGAGGCCGTAGACGAGGCGCCGGAAATCCTCGAGTGCTACGCCGTGACGGGGGAATCGGACTACGTGCTGAAGGTGGTCACCTCGGATCTGCAGTCCTTTGCCGCCTTCCTGCGGGACCGGATGCTCAGCCTGCCCGTGGTGGCCAGCGTGCGCTCGAACGTGCTGCTGGAGGAGCTGAAGGCGACCACCGCCCTGCCGCTGCCGGCGGCCCTGTTCACCGACAGGCGCCGGGACTGAGGCCGTACCCGCCAGCTGCCCGGGCCCACTGGAATCCCATTGAACCTTCGCCGGGATTTCCTGTCATACTAGGCGTTCCCACGGGGGCGACCTGGCTTCGACGTGATTCGCAAAACCGAAGGGGCATGCCGAGGAGCAGTACACCTCGTAAATACAACTGCACCCTATATAGTTGCCAACGACGACAACTACGCACTCGCTGCCTAAAAAACAGTAGAGCGCCGTCCGGCCGGTTTGTGCCTGTGCGAGCCGGATTTCGGGCGTCACCTTACACGGGATCGCGATGAGGCTCGCTCGGGGCTGATTCGTTAAAACCAACCGGGCTCATCGTCGGATCGCCCTGCCGCTCGGGTGACCGCCGATTAAAACAATAGAGACGGCTAAGCATGTAGATCCGACGGCGGAGGTTTCGCGGACGCGGGTTCGATTCCCGCCGCCTCCACCA
>CAYGQN010000303.1:0-5558 GCA_964351795.1 uncultured Gammaproteobacteria bacterium | reverse complement strand
GGGACTGCAGTTGGCGCGGTATTCTCTGGCGCGGCGGCGGCCGGCCGGTGAGCCCGGCAATATGGGCAAGGATATCGCGCTGGCTCATGTCTTCGCCGCCGAGCACGTAGCGTTCGCCGACCTGGCCGTGCGTCAGCGCCTGCAGATGACCGGCAGCCACGTCGTCCACGTGCACGATGTTCAGGCCGGTGTCCACGTAGGCCGGAATGCGGCCGCGCGCGGCATCGCGAATCATCCGTCCGGTAGGCGTGGGCTTGATGTCGCCGGGGCCGACCGGAGCGGACGGGTTCACGATGATGGCCGGCAGGCCGGCCTCGCGCACCATGTTCGAAACCACTTCCTCGGCCAGGAATTTCGAACGCTTGTAGTGGCCGATCATGTTGTCGATGCTGACCGGCGTGCGTTCGTCCGCCGGGCTGCCGTCGGGGTGTGTGCCCAGCGTGGCCACCGAGCTGGTGTACACCACGGCGCCGACGCCGGCCGTCAGCGCGGCCTGCATGAGCCGGCGCGTGCCCTCGACGTTGCTTGCGTACAGTTCGCGCGGGTCACGGGTCCACAGGCGATAGTCGGCCGCGCAGTGAAACAAGGTGCCCACGCCGGCCGCCGCCGCGGCAAGGCTGTCCGCGTCGCGCAGGTCGCCTTCGGCAATCTCCACGTCCAGGCCGGCCAGGTTGCGGCGATCCCCGCCCGGGCGGGCCAGCACTCGCACCCGTTCGCCCCGCTCGCACAGCAGCCGCGCCAGGCGCGAGCCGACGAAACCGGTGGCGCCGGTAACCAGGGTGATCATGGTGGTCCGGCACGGCGGACCCGCCGGTACTGCAGGGCGACGAGGGCGGCGGCCAGCGGCGCACCGATGGCCGCCGCCTGCAGGAAGCCCGGCAACACGCCGGCGGCGGTGACCAGGGGGAACAGGTACAGGATGTCCTCGGCCTCGAAACCGGCCAGGCGCGGTTGTCGCGTTGCAGTCTTGCCGGCGCGCTCTTCGATGACATAACGCAGATGGAAAATGGCGGCTACCGCCAGGCCCGCCACCGCGCCCATGACGACTGCCGCCGGGCCGATGTGATGCACCAGGCCGAAGCCGATGCCGACGAACATGCCGATGGTGACCAGGGCGTCGCAGGTAAGGTCGTACAGGTGCCCGAAGCGCGATGTCCTGCCGCTCATGCGTGCCAGCTCGCCGTCGGTGTGGTCGATGAAGTTGGAAGCGAAGATCAGCCAGGCGCCAAGGTTCTTGGATTCACCCAGCGCCAGGATGAGCGCACCTGCCATGCCGGTGAGCAGGCGCAGCGTCGTCAGATGGTTGGGGCTCACCGGCGAGCCTACCAGCGGGCGCACCAGCAGGCTGGCGATACGCGCATCCCAGGGTGTGCTCATGTTGTGTCCCGTGTTCGAAAAAACGGCATCGCCATCAGTGCGGGCAGCAGGACCAGTGTCGTCAGCAGGGTGAACATCACGCCCAGCGTGAGCAGCAGCCCCATGCTTGCCGTTCCGGCATGCGGCGACAGCGCAAGGTTACCGAAACCGCAGGTTGTCGTCAGCGCGCTGAACACCACCCCGCGGGCAGTGCTGGTGCCAAGCACGCGATCCGCGGCCGCGGGTTCGGTGCGCTGGCGGTGCAGCATGTGCACGGCGCTGTCCACGCCCATGCCGAGCAGGAGCGGCAGGGCGATGATATTGGCGAAGTTGAATGGAATACCGAGAACGACCGTCACGGCGCCGGTCAGCACGGCGGCGAGCAGCAGCGGCACCAGCACCAGCAGCACATCGCGCAGCCGCTTGAGCATGAACCAGATCACCAGGACATTGGCGATCAGCGCATAGCTGAAAGCCTGGGCGAAGGCATCGGTGACCGCGTTGCTGGCCTCCACGTTGACGATGGGGGCACCGGTGGCGGCATTGCCCACCACCGAGCGGACTTCGCCGACGAAGGTTTCCAGCTCGCCGTTGTCATCGAGATCCTGCTGCGGCCAGACTTCCACCCGGAAACGCCCGCCGGGCGACCGCCAGCGCTCGCGCAGGGCCGATGGCAGCGTGTCAACGCGGACCTGGCCGGCCTGCAGGCTCTCGCGCAGGGCCTGCAGGCGCCCCGGCAGGTTGCCGAGCAGGGCCGATTGCAGTCGTTCAAGCAGCATTTCGGCGGTACTTGCATCGCCGCGGTCCAGGGCCTGCGCAAGCGTTGCCAGCGTGTCGCGCAGGCTCAGCAGGGCTTTGCCATCGGCATCGGCGGCCGTTTCCGGAATGGCCTCAAGCGCATCGCGCAGCGAGCCCAGTGCAGCGCGTACCTCGGCGCTGGCCGGGGTAGGGGCAGCCGCGGCCGCCTCCGTGCTGCCGAGAATGAGGCGCAGATCCTCGATGATGTAGCGCTTCTCCGCCTGGTCGCCGGGCACCATGTCCTGCAGGGTGGCGACCGAGTGCACACTGGGCAGCGCCTTGAGCGCGGTGCGCCAGCGTTCGGCGGTGGCAGCATCCGGTGCCAGTGCGGAAATCGACAGCGGTGACAGGCGCGAGTGCTCCAGCAGATCCCGGTAGGTCTGGACGGACTCGGCCCGGGCATCGTGCAGGTGAATGGGATTGTGGTCGAACTCGGCGCCCGGCATGACCAGCACACCGGCGCCACCGAGCACTGCCGCGCCGATGACGATGGGGCGCGCCCTGCGTATCGGCAGCGCGTGCCAGGGCGCGCCGGGGTTGGCCGTACGCCGGGGTGGCCGTGGTGCCGGCAGGTAACGCAGCATGGCGGGCAGCACGGTCAGGCTGACCACGAGGCTGACGAACATGCCGGTGCCGGAGATGAGTCCGAGTTCCGCGACCCCGGAGTAGGCCGTGGGCACGAAAGCGTAGAAGCCCACCGCCGTGGTCATGGCACACACCACCAGGGATGCACCGATGTGGCGGGACGTTTCGAGCAGTGCTCCGTGGCGCTGGCCGGCGGCATTGAGATCCCGGTAGCGCAGGCAATAGTGGATGGCGAAATCCACGCCCAGGCCGATGTAGAGCACGGCGAAGGCGACGGAGATCATGTTGAGCTGGCCGATGGCCAGGGTCGCGAAGGCGGCCGTGAAAATCAGGCCCGCCGCCAGTGTCAACAGCGTGGCGATGACGAGCGTCGCCGAGCGCAGCCCGAGGGTGAGCACCACGGCAACCATGACCATGGCCAGCAGACCGGCCTGGCGCGCGCCCTCGCTCACACTCTGCAGCTCCTCGTAGCCGAGCGCCGCGCCGCCGGTCTGGCGCACGTGGATGCCGTTGGCGGGGGTGAGTTGCAGCTCGCGCGCCAGTTCGCGGATCCGCAGCACCGCCGTTTCCCCTGGCAGCAGGCGGGTGAAGTCCAGGTGCGGCTTCACCTGGATGATGCTGCGCCTGTCCATGCCGTCCGCGCTGTCCCCGGTCAGCAGCGTCTCCCAGGACAGGCGCGCCGGAGGCCCGTGGTCGCCGGCGAGCGTCGTCTGTATTGTGCGGTCGATGGCCGACAGCGGGGCTGCCATCGGTGGCGCGTTGCCGCCGGCGTATTCGGCGGAGGCCTCGGCCAGCAGGTCGAACAGGCCGCGCAGGCTCGGATCGGCCTGCAGTCGCGCCAGGAAGGGCTGCACTCCGGCAATGCGATCGGCCAGGGATTCCAGCGCCGGCACCTCGAGGTAGAGCAGGCCATTGCGGCGGAAGAACGAACTCAGCGAGGGGAGGTAGACCCAGTCGAACAGGTCTTCCTCCTCGCGCAGGCGGGCGGCCAGGGCCAGCGCGGCATCCCGGGACTCGTCGGCCGTGGCCGCATCCACGACAATGGTGATGGTGTCGGCGAACTGCGGGAACTCGCGTTCGTATTCCAGGTAGCTCATCCGCCACGGCAGCGTTTCGGAGATCATGTCGGCGGTGTCGGTGTTGATGCCGAGGTTGCCGGTGATGAAGCGCACGGCCAGCACGCACAGCAGCACGGTCAGCAGCAGGACCAGCCAGGCCCGGCGCCAGACCATGCCCTGCCAGCGCGCCAGCAGCCGACCCAGCGGGTCCCTGCTTTCCTCGTGGCCGGTTTCGCTCATGAGCTCAAGGCGGTGTTCATGTCGTGGCGGGCAGGCGCAGGCCCGGCCCGGCGGTTGCGGCGATGACGCGCAGGGTCTTCAGCGCCTGCCCGAACGCGCGGCTGAGCCGCAGCAGGTGCACCAGGGCGCCGGGCTGGCGCAGCAGGCCACCGAGTAATCGAAACCCTTGCGGTCGCCCGTAGCGATCCACGCCGCGAAGGGCCACGCCGGGGATGGTGGCGCCGGCAGCGTCGGCAATGACGCGCACGGCGATGAATGGCAGCCCTGCCTCGCGGGCGACGCAGCCAATGGCCCAGCTTTCCATGTCGACAGCCCCGGCGCCGAGTTCAGCATGCAGACGGCGGCGGTCCTCCGGCGTGCGCACCGGGCGTTCGCTGCTGAGGAGGCAGTCGCCGTTGGCCGGGCCCTGAAGCACCGCGGCCAGGGCGGCGCGCCAGTGCGGATCGGTGTCGAGCCTGGCGCCGTCGTCATGCACGATGGTGGCCGGCAGGACGGCATCGCCCGGCAGGCCGGGCCCCAGGGCCCCGGCCGTGCCCCAGCTCACCAGTGCGCCGGCGCCTTCGCCCACGAGCACGCGGGCCGCCGCGGCGGCATTGTCCTGACCGATTCCGCACAGGTGCACAAGCAGTCGGCCCTCGCGAACGCTGGTGTCGGGGCGCGCGCGGGCCGACAGCGTCGCGGCCTCCGCTGCCAGGGCACAGATAACACCAATGGGGGCTTGCTCGTCGGTCACCCGGCTGCCATCCGTGGTATTCGCCCCACCGGGACGCTCAGCACTGTCCGTCGGTGCGCCAGCCCAGGGTTTCCAGGCGGGTTCTCTCGTCCAGCGACGGCAGGCCCCGCGCCGCCAGCGCAAACAGCGCCCGCAGCGCCCGATCACTGCCGACGAAGGCGCTGGTGATCGCCACCGTGGCTTTCACGCTGCGGCGGCTTATCTTCACCTGGGCGCCGCTGCTGTAGCGTCGGTTGGCGTCGAGCCGGCGCAGGGTGAGCACGGCCATGCCAATGGCCCACAGGCAGAAGCGCCGTATCCCCTGCTCGCGCGCCGGTATCAGCAGGGTGTAGGTGAGGGCGTTGCGAAGGTGCGCATGGGCGATGGCCAGGAGTTCCCCCAGCGCCTCGGCGAACGCGGCGGACGCCGGTGGTGGCGGCAGTGTCGCCAGGTCCACGCCGTGGCGGGCGAACACGTCACGTGGCAGCCAGCAGGCACCGCGCTCGCGGTCTTCCCAGATGTCCTTGAGGATGTTGGTCATCTGCAGGCCCTGGCCGAACGACACGGACAGGCGCATCAGCTCCTCGCGGCGGGCGCGGATGGCCGGGTCATGATCGCAGAACAGCTCCGTGAGCATCTCCCCGACCACGCCGGCCACGAAGTAGCAGTAGCGATCCATGGCCGCCATGTCCGGGACGCCGGCGAGGGACTCCTGGTGCTGATACTCGCTCATGCCGCGGGACATGATGCGCACGCAACGCGCCATGGCGCGTTGCCGGGTTTCGTTCAGCCCATGGGTGATGGCTACC
>CAYGQN010000302.1:0-5583 GCA_964351795.1 uncultured Gammaproteobacteria bacterium | reverse complement strand
GGTGAATCAAATACCTGCACCAGCGCGCCACCGGCCTCCTTGGCAGCGCGGCAGGCGTGCTCGGCGGCATTCATGAGGCCGGGCAGGGAGACCTGGCCGGCCCGGAACGCCACCACGCCGATGCTCGCGGCAGTGGGTACCACCAGCTCATCGTGCTGGAAGTCGAATTGCTCGATATGCAAGCGCAGGCCCTCGGCAATCATCCGCGCCTTGTCCGCCGGGCAGCTGTGCAGCAGCACGGCCAGCTCGTCACCGCCGATGCGCGCGAGGGTGTCGGCATCCCGGATCCGGCTGCGCAGCGAGCGGGCCAGCTTGCGCATCAGCGCATCGCCCACGGCCACGCCATGGCTGTCGTTGACGGCCTTGAAGCAGTCGAAATCGATGTGGCAGAGCGCGTGTCCGCGGCTGTCGGCATCTCCCGAGGCCAGCAGGCGCGACACGCGGTCCTCGAACTCGGTCCGGTTGATAAGCCTGGTCAGCGGATCGTGGGTGGCCTGCCAGCTGAGCTTGTTGCTGATGGCGCGCTGCGCGGTGACGTCGCGGAACACCGCCGTGATGCCGCTGGTCTGCTGACGGCCGTCGCGAATGGGCGAGAGCATGAATTCGATCGCGTACTCCAGGCCATCCTTGCGTACCAGCGCATCATGGCTGTCGCTGAGCACCGGCCGGCGTTCGTGCAGGCAGGCATTGATGCGTTCGGGATCCACTTCCCGCGTTTCCTGGTTGATGATGCGGAACACGCTGCTGAGTTGACGGCCGCGGGCGTCACCGAGACCCCAGCCGGTCAGCACTTCCGACACCGGGTTCATGTACTCGATGCGTCCCTCGGAATCACAGCTGATGACACCATCACTGATCGTACGCAGGGTCGCCAGCGAGCGCTGCTGCTGCGCATCCAGGGTGGCGAGGTCCAGCCGGGCCTGGTTGAGCTCCATGCCGGCGAGATCGCGCTCGCGCGTCGTGCGTGCCAGGGCCAGGCGGGCGGCATCGAGCTGTCCGCGCTCTTGCAGGCCGAGTGCCGCCGCACGGCAGTGACCCCGCTGCAGCAGTGCAGCCAGGGCCAGCACCATGGTCGCGGGGAACAGCACGGACAGCGTCCAGGCGGCCGGGCCGGGCGAGCCGAACGCGGCCATGGCCAGCCCGGCCAGGAAAGGCAGGGCATACAGGCAGGCAGCCGACCAGCGCGGCGACAGGCTGCTGACGCCGGCATACAGCGCCGCGATGAACAGCGCCGCGGCCCAGGGGCGGGCGTCGGCGGGCAGGCCCGGCAGGAACAGGATCCCGGCCACCATCCAGCCGGCGGCGGTCACCACGGCCATGAACACATGCGGACGCCACCAGTGCCCGGCGGCGCCCGTGGGCGCATGCCGGGCGAGGTTGATGCCGGCATGGGCCGCGGCGGTCACCGTCATGAACAGCGCCCAGGGAACCAGCTTGTCCGCCGGGATATGGTTCAGGCCAAGCAGAGTGAAGGTGACGGCCGCCAGGAGAGTGAAAACGACAAAGCTGCCGGCCTGGGTGGCCAGCGCCAGCAGCTCGGGCGCGGGCCGCATCGCCGGTTCGTCCTCGCCGGACGCTGTCTCGCCCCGCGCGTCGGGCGGCAGCAGGTTTCTCGGTGTAGTGTCGGCCGACATCCGCATGGCTTCCCGGTGAATGACATGTGATTGCATGCCGTTGCCAGCCTCGATTGAGGCTGTGCGGAAAGCTTAGTGTGTTGCCTGCGCGGGTTCGCCTGCCCGCCTGTGACTGCGGTCACAGGCGGGGCTGCGCCTGCGTGCGGCCTATCACAGATCCCGGCCGGTGGCGCTCCGGCGATGTCAGCAATCGTGAATTCGACGCGCCGCTGGCGGGACTCGGTTCAGCCGTTGCCGCGGCTGCGCGCGGCGATGCGCATCCTGAGCGCGTTCAGCTTGATGAAGCCTTCCGCATCGGCCTGGTTGTAGGCCCCGGCATCGTCCTCGAAGGTGGCGATGGATTCGTCGAACAGGCTGTCTCTGGCAGACCGGCGGCCCACCACCTGCACGCCGCCCTTGTACAGCTTCAGGCGTACCTCGCCGTTCACGTGGCGCTGGGAATCGTCGATGAGACCCTGCAACGCCCGTCGCTCGGGTGACCACCAGTAACCGTTGTAGACCAGGCTGGCATAGCGCGGCATGAGTTCGTCCTTGAGGTGGGCGACCTCGCGGTCAAGGGTGAGTGACTCGATTGCCCGGTGGGCCTTGAGCATCAGCGTACCGCCGGGGGTTTCGTAACAACCGCGGGACTTCATGCCGACGTAGCGGTTCTCGACGATGTCCAGGCGCCCGATGCCATGCGCACCACCGATGCGGTTGAGCTCGGCCAGCATGGTGGCCGGGGACAGCGCACGGCCATTGAGGCTGACGGGATCACCGTTCTCGAAGCCCAGCTCCAGGTACTCCGGGCTGTCCGGCGCGGCCTCCGGGCTGGTGGTCCAGCGCCACATCTGCTCCTCGGGTTCGTTCCAGGGGTTCTCGAGCACGTCCCCTTCGTAGGAGATGTGCAGCAGGTTGGCGTCCATGGAGTACGGCGAGCGGGTCCCGCGCTTCATCTCCACCGGTACCTGGTGCTGCTCGGCGTAGGCAAGCAGTTTCTCACGGGAGGTGAGGTCCCATTCCCGCCATCGAGCGATGATGCGGATCCCCGGCTCCAGCGCGTAGGCACCGAGTTCGAAGCGCACCTGGTCGTTGCCCTTGCCGGTGGCGCCGTGGGCGATGGCATCGGCACCGACCTCGCGTGCGATTTCCACCTGGCGCTTGGCGATCAGCGGGCGCGCGATGGAAGTGCCGAGCAGGTACTCGCCTTCGTAGATGGCGTTGGCGCGAAACATCGGGAACACGAAATCGCGCACGAACTCCTCGCGCAGGTCGTCGATGTAGATCTCCTGCACGCCAAGGGCTTCGGCCTTGCGGCGCGCCGGGTCCAGCTCCTCGCCCTGGCCGATATCGGCGGTGAATGTGACGATTTCGCAGTCGTAGACCTCGCGCAACCACACCAGGATGACGGAGGTGTCCAGGCCGCCGGAGTAGGCGAGTACCACTTTTTTGACGTTGGCGTTGGCCATTGCTGATCCTTATGTGTTGCAGGCGGGAACAATGCGAAGGCGCGCATTTTGCCCCTCGCCGGTGAAACCGTAAAGGCGGTTCACGGCTCCGGCGGGCGGCAGCCGGCCAGGAACGGCAGCAGGAGGCCGCTGAAGGCTTCCGGCGTCTCGGCGTGGGGCCAGTGTCCGGCGCCGGCAATGGTGTGGATGTGCATGGCGGGGAAGCGCGCGCGGATGGCCGGCTCCTGCTGCGCCGGCACCGCGTCGGAGCGCTCGCCGCGGATGAGCAGCGCCGGGCCCTCGTAGCGCGCCGCCGGCGCTGGCTCGGGAAAATCCATCACCTGCGGCAGGCAGCGCAGCAGCAGGGCCAGGTCGACCCGCCAGCGGTAGCCACCCTCGGCCTGGACCAGGTTTTTCAGCAAGAAGCTGCGCAGGACGGCGTCCGGGACGGCCCCGGCCAGGGCCTCGTCGGCGTCGCGGCGACTGCCGAGTGCCGCCAGGGGCAGGGCTTGCATGGCTGCCAGCAGCGGGGTGAAGCGATCGGTGTTGGCCGCGGGCGCGATGTCCACCACTGCCAGTGCATGCACCCGCGCCGGGGCGGTCAGGGCCAGCGTCATCGCCGTCTTGCCGCCCATGCTGTGGCCAAGCACGGTGGCCGCGGGCAGCCCGAGGTTATCGAGCAGTGCGATGACATCGGCCGCCTGGGCGCGGTAGTCCATGTCGGCCAGCGCAGGGGACTCGCCATGGTTGCGGGCATCGGCGCAGATGACGGTGTACTGCCCGGCGAGCGCGCGGGCGGTCGCGCGCCAGTTGTTCCGATCGCCCATGAAGCCATGCAGGATGACCAGCGGCGGGCCGGAGCCGAGCAGCGAGTGCGCCAGCGTCACGGCGCGGCTCACCGGCGCCCCTCCCGCAAACCGGACAGTGCCGGCAGCGTGCACTCCGGCCACAGGCCGAGCCAGGCGATGTCCTCGAGCACGCCGGGAGCGGTGTCCAGGGTCAGCAGGCGCTCGGGCCCGGCCCAGGTCCAGTCCGTGTGCTCTTCGTTCAGGCGGATGGTCCCACCGCGCCAGTGGAAGTGGAACAGGTGCACCTGCATCCGCCCGCCGAACAGCGGATCCCGGATGGGGCCACGCTTGCCCGCCGGCAGGAGCTCGACCTGCTGGCCGATCTCCTCGGCGATTTCGCGATGGATGCAGTCCACCGGGGTTTCGCCGGCCTCGATGTGCCCGGCCGGAAAGCCCCAGCGCCCGGGGGCGAAGACGCGATCTTCGGCTCGGCGCAGCAGCAGCAGTTCGCCGCCGTCGCGTTCAATCAGCGCAATCGAGAAGCGCTTGTCCATCCCGGGCACCGTCGGTTCACATCACCAGCAGGCGCAGATCGGCGAGCACGGCGGCTAGATAGCTGGTGAAGCGCGCCCCTGCGACCCCGTCGATGACACGGTGGTCGTACGACAGCGACAGCGGCAGCATGAGCCGGGGCTGGAAGGACTCACCGTCCCAGACCGGCTTCATCCGGGCGCGGGACAGGCCCAGGATGGCGACCTCCGGCGGGTTGATGATGGGTGTGAACGCGGTGCCGCCGATGCCGCCGAGGCTGGTGATCGTGAAGCAGCCGCCCTGCATGTCGGCCGGGCCGAGACGCTTGTTGCGTGCCTTCTCCGACAGGGCCTGCACCTCGGCGGCGATGTCGGCCACGCCCTTGGCGGGTACGTCGCGGATCACCGGCACCAGCAGGCCGTCCGGCGTGTCCACGGCGAAGCCGATGTTGCAGTATTCCTTCAGAATGAGCTGCTCGCCGTCGCCGGCCAGAGAGGCATTGAACTCCGGGAATTCGCCCAGCGCAGCGGCGCAGGCCTTGATGACGAAGGCCACCGGCGTGAGCTTGATGTCCCGGGCGGCCATGGACTCGCGCTGTGACTTGCGGAACGCCTCCAGTTCGGTGATGTCGGCCTCGTCGAACTGGGTGACATGCGGAATACCCACCCAGCTCGCGTGCAGGTTCTGCCCGGACAGGCGGCGGATGCGGCTGAGCGGGCTGGTCCGGGTGGCGCCGTACTTCGAGAAATCCAGGTCGGATTTCAGCGTCGGCAGGGCGGCGCCAGCGGCCGGTGCCGGCCCGGTTCCGCCAGTACTCAGGGACTGCTTGACGAAGCCCTTCACGTCCTCCTCGAGGATGCGGCCCTTGCGGCCGCTGCCGCTGACCCGATCGAGGTCCACACCCAGTTCACGCGCGAAGCGCCGCACCGAGGGCCCGGCATAGGCCGTTGTCGACATGGCCTGGCCCGGCGCCTGGCCGCCGCCGTTGGCGGCCGGTGCTTCTGCCGGCTCGTTGGCCAGCACGGCCGGCTGCGTCTCCACCGGTGCGCTGCCTGCCGGCGCGCGGGCGGTGTCGTCGGTGTCGCCGGCTGCTGCCAGGTTCATGAGGAGATCCCCCTCCGACACCATGTCGCCAAGGCGCACGGCAATGGCCTGCACCGTGCCACTGGCCGGTGCGGGGATTTCCATGGTGGCCTTGTCGCT
>CAYGQN010000301.1:0-5595 GCA_964351795.1 uncultured Gammaproteobacteria bacterium | reverse complement strand
GCCTGGCGCCCGGCGTCGCGGCCGGCCGGGGGCGCTCAGCCGGCCAGGTTGCGCACCGCCGAGGCCGCGGCGATGTCGCCGCGGTTGACGAAAGCCTCGTGGTTGCGCAGTACCGAGCGCGGCTCGTAGAGGTAGTTGACCATCATGGCGCAGGAGTCCGCCAGGCCCTTGTCCGACAGGTCGGCCAGCCAGTTGATGCGCTCCAGGCGGGCGCCGTTGCGCAGGTGGAAGCGCGCCACCGGGTCCCGCGGCTCGCGGCCCTGTTTCTCGTTCAGCAGGTAGTGGGCCAGGAGTTTGCGCAGTACCGGGCGCAGCTTCTTGGCGCTGGCCGCGTCGGCATGCCAGTGCGGGTCCGCCAGCAGCTCCAGGGCCTGCGCCTCGGCCGGCTTCAGCGGCAGCGCGTCGTTGTCCGGGGTCTCGCGCGCCTGCTGCAGCCAGCGCGTGAAGGTCGGCACCGGTGACAGCGTGGCGTAGTGCTTCAGGCCGGGCAGCTCGCCGGCGAGCATCTCGGTGACCTGTTTGATGAGGAAATTGCCGAAAGACACTCCCTTCAGCCCGCGCTGGCAATTGCTGATGGAGTAGAAGATGGCGGTGTCCGCATCGTCGCCGTCATCGCCGGCCTCACTGGCCAGCAGGGCTTCGATGTTGTCGCTCAGGCCGCGCACCAGTGCCACCTGCACGAAGATGAGCGGCTCGTCCGGCAGGGCCGGGTGGAAGAACGCGAAGCAGCGCCGGTCCGCCGCCAGCCGCCGGCGCAGGTCTTCCCAGCCGCGGATTTCATGCACGGCCTCGTAGGCGATGAGCTTCTCGAGGATGAAAGCCGGTGTCTCCCAGTCGATTTTCTGCAGGCTCAGGAAGCCGCGGTTGAACCAGGAGCTGAACACGTATTCGAAATTCCTGTCCACCGGCGTCAGCTCCGGCGCCTCGCGCAGCGCCGTGAGCAGGTCCTCGCGCATCCGCACCAGGGCCGCGGTGCCGCCCGGGGCCATGTTCAGCGCCCGCAGCAGGTCAAGACGCGGGGATTCCACCGCGCTTGCCAGGTGCATGAGCGTCTGTGGCCCCGGCGCCTCGCGGTAGCGCTCGATGGCCTGCTCGATGCGCTCGCCCTCGGGGATCATGTCCTCCAGCAGCATGCGGAAGAAGGCCATGCGCCCGGCGGCGTCCAGGGCGGCGTAGCGCTGCAGCAGCTCATCGGCCAGGGCAATGGCCGCGGCCTCGCCGCGCAGCTTCAGCAATTCGTGGCAGCGCCCGGCGAATTCACCGGCGGGCCCGCGACTGGCCGGCAGGCCAACCAGCTCACGGCCGGCCTTGGCGATATCGGAGAGGAAGTTTTTCATGGCGCCTGCATTGCTATGTTCCGGGGCGGATCCTGCCGTACCCATGTTAAAGGCAGACGGCGCCGCGCGGCAGCCCGGGCCCGGTGCGCTAGAATGTGCCCCCGCATCAGCACACGACATCAGCGCAAGGGACAAACCCATGGCAGGTCTCTATTTCGAGCAGTTCACCCTCGGCCAGGTGTTCCGCCACGATATCCGCCGCACCGTTACCGAGGCCGACAACGTGTTCATCTCGGCCCTCACGCACAACCCCGCCGCCATCCACCTGGACGAGGAGTACTGCCGCGAGCATTCCGAGTTCGGCCAGCGCGTGGTGAACAGCGTGCTCACGCTGGGCCTGATGGTGGGCATTTCGGTGGGCGACACCACGCTGGGGACCACGGTGGCCAACCTCGGCTGGGACGAAGTGCGCTTCCCGCGGCCGGTGTTCCACGGCGATACGCTGCGCGTGGAAACCGAGGTGCTGGAACTGCGCGACAGCCGGTCGCGGCCGGCCAACGGCATTGTCATCTTCGCCCACCGGGCCTACAACCAGCGCGACGAGCTGGTGGCCGAGTGCAAGCGCAGCGCCCTGATGCTGCGCCAGCCGGCATGAGCTGGCGCTCACTGCTGTTCGTGCCGGCCGACAGCGAGCGCAAGCTCGCCCGGGCGCCGGACGCCGGCGCGGACGTGCTCATCCTCGACCTCGAGGACTCGGTCACCGCCGCGCGTCGCCCGCAGGCCAGGATCATGCTGTGCGAGTGGCTGGCCGGCCATCGCGCTGACCTGCGCAGCGAGGTCTGGGTGCGCATCAATCCGCTGGACAGCGACGATGCGCTGGCGGATCTCGCCGCCGTGATCGCAGCCGCCCCGGCGGTGATCATGCTGCCCAAGAATCGCGGCCCGGCCGACATCGCGACGCTGGATCACTACCTGTCGGCGCTGGAGGTACAGGCCGGTCTCGCCCGCGGCGGTACGGCCATCGTGCCGGTGGCCACCGAGGTGCCCGAGGCGCTGCTGGACATGGACTATCGCGGCGTGAGCCGGCGCCTGGCCGGGCTCACCTGGGGGGCGGAGGATCTCAGCGCCGCGCTCGGCGCCAGCGGCAACCGCGGCACCGACGGGCAGTGGGACTTCACCTACCGGCTGGCGCGCTCGCAGTGCCTGCTGGCGGCGAAGGCGGCCGGTGTCCCGGCCATCGATACCGTGTACGCGGATTTCCGTGACCACGAGGGCCTGGCGGCCTATGCGGCGGCGGCCCGGCGCGAGGGCTTCACGGGCCAGATGGCCATTCATCCGGGCCAGGTGGACATCATCAACGCGGCCTTCACGCCCACGCCGGCCGAGCTGGAACACGCCCGCCGGGTCATTGCCGCTTTCGACGCCGAACCGGGCGCCGGGGCGGTGAGCCTGGATGGCAGCATGCTGGACATGCCGCATCTGAAGCAGGCGCGCAGCCTGCTCGCGCTGGCGGCGCGGGCCGGGCAGCACTGAGCAGGCGCCGGCCCCGCAGGTGGGCCGGCTCATCCTACGGGGAGACAACGATGGAACTGAACAACAGGGTGGCGATAGTCACCGGCGGTGCGTCCGGCCTCGGGCGGGCGACCACACGGCTGTTTCGCGAGCAGGGTGCGAAGGTGGCCATGTTCGACATGAACGCCGAGCTCGGCGAGAAGTACGCGGCCGAGTTCGGCCCCGAGGGCACGCTGTTCCAGCAGGTGGACGTCACGGCCGCCGAGGCGGCCGAGGCCGCTGTCGCGGCGGTGGTCGAGCGCTTCGGGCGGGTTGACATCTGCGTGAACTGCGCCGGCGTGGCCAACCCCGGCAAGATCCTCGACCGCGAGGGCAGGGCGAAGCCGCTGGCGGCCTTCGAGACGGTGGTGCGCATCAACCTGGTCGGCAGCTTCAACATCATGCGCCTGTGCGTGGAGCAGATGGCGAAGAACACGCCCGACGCCGGCGGCGAGCGCGGCGTGGTCATCAACGTGGCCTCGGCGGCCGCTTTCGACGGCCAGATCGGCCAGAGCGCCTACAGCGCGAGCAAGGGCGGCATCGTGTCCATGTCCCTGCCGGCGGCCCGCGAACTCGGGCCCCTGGGGATCCGGGTGAACGCCATCGCGCCCGGGCTGTTCCGCACCGAGATGGCCGAGAGCCTCGGTGAGAAGGTGCTGGAGGCCATCACCGAAACCATCGAGGCGCCACGGCGCATGGGGGATCCGGCCGAGTTCGCGCAGCTGGTGCAGTTCCTGGTGCAGAACCCCTACATGAACGGTGAATGCGTGCGTATCGACGCCGCCACCCGCCTGCGGGCACGCTAGAGGAAGCGCATACCATGGGACCGTTGAAGGGCTTTACCGTAATCGAGATGGCCGGCATCGGCCCGGCGCCGTTCTGCGCGATGATGATGGGCGACCTCGGCGCGAACGTGATTCGCATCGAGCGCCCCGGCACGGCGGCGAAGATGGACCCGGCCCGCGACATCCTGCACACCGGCACCACCGGCTCGCTGGGGCGCAGCCGGCGCTCCATTGCGGTGGATCTGAAATCCGCCGCCGGGGTGGAACTCGTGCTCAGGCTCATCGAGCAGGCCGACTGCCTGCTGGAGGGCTTCCGCCCCGGCGTGATGGAGCGCCTCGGCCTGGGTCCGGAGGTGTGCCTGGCGCGCAACCCGAAGCTGGTGTTCGGGCGCATGACCGGCTGGGGTCAGGAAGGCCCGCTGGCCAACACCGCCGGCCACGATGCCAACTATCTCTCGCTCACGGGCGCGCTGCAGCTGGCCGGCCGCGAGGGCGAGCCACCGGTGCCGATGCCGGTGGTGCTGGGCGACATGGGCGGTGGTGGCATGTATCTGGGCTTCGGCGTGCTGGCGGCCTTGCTGGAGGCTGCGCGCTCGGGCCGGGGGCAGGTGGTCGATGCCGCCATCGTCGATGGCGCCGCCCTGCTGATGACACCCATCTACAGCATCCACCAGTACGGCCACTGGCGGCCCGGGCGCGGCAGCAACCACCTCGATGGCGGCTCGCATTTCTACAACGCCTACCAGACCGCCGACGACAAGTGGATCTTCCTCGGCGCCATCGAACCGCAGTTCTACGCCGAGCTGCGCGAGCGCCTGGGCCTGGCCGATGATCCGGATTTCGATGCCCACCACGAGCCCGATGCCTGGCCGCGGCTGAAGGACAAGCTGGGCGCCGTCGTCAGGCGCAGGACGCGCGCGGAATGGATAGCGCTGCTGGAGGGGACCGACGTGTGCTTCGGCCCGGTGCTGGACATGGACGAGGCCCCGGATTACCCCGTCAACGTTGCCCGCCAGACCTTCGTGGAGGTCGACGGGGTGAAGCAGCCCGCCCCGGGGCCGCGCTTCAGCCGCACGCCGGCCGAGCTGCCCACGCCGCCGCCGGTACCCGGCGCCGACACGGCCGAGGTGCTGGCGGAGTTCGGCCTGTCCGCCGAGGACATCGCCGCCCTGGCCGCCGCCGGCGCCATCGAGCAGGCCGGGCCCTGATGCCGGCGTCATTGCGCTGACATGCCCCGGCGCCAGGATCCCGGCCGATGATCGACCGCCGCTTTCTCGACTACAGGATCGTGTCCGGACCACTGCTGGTCGAGCGTGGGCAGCTGCGCTTCTTCGCCGAGGTCATCGGCGAGACCAACCCGGTGCACCTGGACCTGCTTGCCGCCCGCGCCGCCGGCCATCCGGACCTGCTGGCACCGCCGACCTTCCTGTTCACGCTCGAGCTGGACACGCTGAACTGGATCGATCACCTTCACGATATGGGCATCGATGTTGCCGCGGTGCTGCACGGCGAGCAGCACTTCGAGTATTTCGCCCCCGTGCATGCCGGCGACGAGATCCGCTTCAGCGGCCGCATCAGTGATATTTTCGACCGCCGCGACGGGCAGCTGGAATTCATGGTCTACGACAGCGAGGCGCACAACCAGGATGACGTGCTGGTGGCCAGGCTGCGCCGGGTCATCATCGTGCGCCACCGCGAGGGCGCCGCCCGATGAGCACCGGCCCGGCTCCGGATGGCGGCGTCGACGCGGCCACTGTCGGCGAGCCCGGCCTCGGAGAACCCGACGTCGCAGGCGACGCCGAACGCTTCGAGATCGCTGCGGATCTCGGCCAGGATGGTGTCCTTGGCAAGTTCGCGCACGGCGTTGAAGCGGGCCGCGCCGAGCGCCGTGCGCGCCGCCTCGATGGCGCAGTCGAGCGCGCGCTCGGCATCGTCGCCGGCCGCGTCCGCGGCGTCGGCGAGGTAGCCGCCGCCCCACGCTT
>CAYGQN010000300.1:0-5613 GCA_964351795.1 uncultured Gammaproteobacteria bacterium | reverse complement strand
CTTCAACTGGCAGGGCCAGGCGGCCTGACCCGGCCGCCGGGGGCAACGGCCCGCCCGCCCGGCGGGGGCGCCGCCCCACGCGCGCGTCAGCCCCGTCAATGAACGCGCTCCTCGTCGTGCGCTGGCTGCCACTGGCCGCCTTCTGCCTGGCCGCCCTGCTGGGCTGGCTGCTGCTGGCCGAAAGCGCCGCCACCATGCAGCGCATGGACGGACGGGCCTGGGTGCTGGACTGGATGCTGCTGATGATGCGTCCGGCCGAACCGCTGCCCTACCTCGCGGCCAGCCTGGCCATGTGGGCACTGATGATGCTCGCGATGATGGTACCCGCGGTCCTGCCACTGGCCGTCACCAGCCAGCGGGTGGGCCGGCCGGGCAGCCCGCCGCCGTCGCCGGCCATGCTGGTCAGCGGTTACCTGCTGGCGTGGCTGGGCTTCTGCGTACTGGCCAGCCTGGCGCAATGGCTGCTGCATCGCGCCGGCTGGCTGCACGGTATGGACATGGCGCTCGGCTCGCGCGCGGCCGGTGGCGTGCTCGTGGCGGCAGGCGTCTACCAGCTCACACCCTTCAAGGATGCCTGTCTGACCCATTGCCGCAGCCCGCTGGGTTTCCTGCTCGCGCACTGGCAGCCCGGGCCCGTCGGCGCCCTGCGCATGGGCCTGCGCCACGGCCTGTATTGCCTGGGTTGCTGCTGGCTGCTGATGCTGCTGATGTTCGCCGGCGGCACCATGAGCGTGGCCACCATGGCCGCCCTCACCGTACTGATCCTGGCCGAGCGAACTCTGCCGGCAGGTCTCCTGGTGAGCCGGCTGCCGGGAACGGTGCTGCTCGCCTGGGGGGGCTGGCTGCTGCTGGCCTAGCGCCGCCCAGCCAGCAGCCGCGATGGCGGTACCGGGCGCGGTCTTAACCCCGTTTGCCGGCGCCAGCGTTTACAGCTTCCGAAGCCGCGTGCCGACGCGGCAACGGGAGAACCACCATGCCGTTGATCCGCGACCCGCGTGGTCTGCAGATTGCCGTGCTGGGCCTGCTGACCCTGTACGGCAGCCTGGTGCTCGACATCGGCCTGCAGCCGGGGCCGGCCGGGGCCGGGGTCGCGGCCGCGCTGACCACCCAGCTGGCCGCCTGCCGCTGCCGCGGGATCCCCTTCGACTGGCGCAGCCCGCTCATCACCGGCCTGTCACTGGCGCTGCTGCTGCGCACCGGGCAGCCGTGGCTGGCACCGGCGGCCGGTGTCATCGCCATTGCCTCGAAGTTCCTGCTGCGCGCTGACGGCCGGCACTTCTTCAACCCCAGCGCCCTCGCCATCGCCGTTGTCCTGCTGGCCAGCGATGCGGCCTGGATCGCCCCGGGACAATGGGGCAATGGCGCCTTCCTCGGGCTGCTGATTGGCGTGTGCGGCATCGTGGTGCTGTCACGGGCCCGGCGCATGGATATCGGGCTGGTATTCCTCGGCCTGTGGAGCGCCCTCGCCCTTGGACGCGGTCTTTACCTGGGGGATCCACCGGCAATCGCCCTGCACGGGCTCGGCAATGGCGCCCTGCTGCTGTTCAGCTTCTTCATGATTTCCGACCCGAAATCCACGCCGTTGTCCTGGCCGGGTCGCCTCGTGTTCGCCCTCGCGGTGGCACTGGTGGCCGGCTGGCTGCGCTACGGACTGTACCTGCCTGAGGCGCTGGTGCTGGCGCTGGTGGCCTGTGCACCCCTGGTTCCGCTCATCGATCGCCTGCTGCCCGGGCGCATCCACACCCGGCATGACACCCCCCCGGCTTCGCCTGTACGCCTGCCCCGGCGCACGGCTTCCGCCTGAACCCGTTCAAGAGCAAGGAGCAACACCATGAAACAACGGATCCTCACCACGCTGGCCGCCGCGGCACTGGCCGGCCTGGCCGGCCCGGCCAGCGCTTTCTGCGGCTTTTATGTCGCGCGTGCCGACAGTGCCCTTTACAACGATGCATCGAAAGTGGTCATCGCCCGCCAGGACGAACGCACCGTGGTCACCATGGCCAATGACTACAGCGGCGATCCGCGCGAGTTCGCCATGGTCATCCCGGTACCGGAGATCCTCGAGCCCGGGCAGGTGCACGTGGCGGAAGCCGCGCTGGTGGACCACCTCGACGCCTACTCGGCGCCAAGGCTGGTGGAGTACTTCGACAAGGACCCCTGCCAGGTGATGTACCGCCTGGAGTCGAACATGATGATGGACATGGCCGCGGCGCCGAAGGCCGCGCAGGCGCGCAGCGCCCGCAGCCTCGGAGTGACCATCGAGGCCAGCTACACGGTCGGTGAGTACGACATTCTCATCCTCTCGGCCACCCAGAGCGACGGCCTCATCACCTGGCTGCGGCAGGAGGCGTATCGTCTGCCCGACGGGGCCGAGGCGGTGGTCGGCAGCTACCTGCGCCAGGGCATGAAATTTTTCGTCGCACGGGTGAACCTCGGCGAGCAGGCCAGGCTCGGCCTTGCCCGCCTGCGCCCCCTGCAGGTGGCCTACACCTCGCCGAAGTTCATGCTGCCGATCCGCCTGGGGACGCTGAACGCGCGCGGGGCGCAGGAGCTGTACGTGTACACGCTCACCAGTCGCGGCCGGGTGGAGACCACCAACTACCGCACGGTGAAAATCCCGAGTGGCATGGACCTGCCGGTAGCCGTCAAGGAGGATTTCGCCGGCTTCTACCGCAGCATGTTCAGCCACCAGGTGAACAAGCAGAACCGGCGCGCGGTGTTCCTGGAGTATGCCTGGGACATGGCCTGGTGCGATCCCTGCGCTGCCGATCCGCTGAGTCCCGCGCAACTGCGTGAACTCGGCGTGCACTGGCTGGGTGAACAGTCATCCGGCCCGGCGCAGAACGTGTTCGTGACCCGCCTGCACCTGCGCTACGACGCCGAGCACTTTCCCGATGATCTGCGCTTCCAGGAAACCGGTGATCGGAGCAACTTCCAGGGCCGCTACATCATCCGTCACCCGTGGACGGGTGAAGCGCGCTGCGAACGCGCCGAGCGCTACCTGGCCGAGGAACTGCCCCGGCGCCAGCGCGCCGAAGCCGGGCAGCTCGCCAGCCTGACCGGCGAGGCGCCTGTGCTGCCCGCCGAAATCGACAGCGCCGGTTCGGCCACCTGGTGGCAGCGACTGTGGCAGGACTGACAGCGGCTTCGCTTGCCGGTCCGGCGGCCATGGGGTCGCCGGACCGGCGGCGTCGGTGCAATCTCCGCGCAGTCCCCGAGCCGCGTTGGTACAGCCTGGGAAAGGCCCGCCCTCGGCAATGGCAGCGCGGCAGCGGAATCCGCCACGTCGCCCGCCGGGCCGGCGAGGTGGACAAGGGGCGGCGCTGCGCTCAGACGAGCCCGCCGATGTCGCTGACCCGCAGCAGGTTGCGGCGGGCCTCCAGCGCCTGCAAGAGGCGATGGCGGTTCATCGCCGCAAGGGTGCCGGACTCCTCGCGCAGATCATCGAGCAGTTCCTCGAGTTCGGCGATCTCGTCGACCAGGGCGCGCCAGTCCGACTGGCTGACACCCTCGGCGCGGGCAGCAACGGCAGCGTCTGCCGGGCGTGATAAGACTGCGGACATGGCCTGTACCTCTCGTGGGCATCGCGATGACACGACCTCGAGGAAGTCTGACCTTGCGTGGTTAAGCTTATGTGACAGCACGGGTTCACAGGCAACTGGCTGCAGCGAACCCGGTTTTTTTGATTGTTCACACACCGCGTCACAGTCCATGGGCATACTCAATGGCATACGAAGCAGTCCGATGGTTCGGAGCACCGTATGGATTCGACCAACCTGAGTATCGATGACTGGCTCGCGCTGCTGGCGGAAATCGGCGAGCCCGAAGCACTGCCCGGCGCCGATAGCGATCCCCGCCATGCCGACATGGTGGAAGATCTCGGCGCGCTGCGCGAGCGCATCCGGCGCGGTGACAAGCCCGACCCGGAGCAGACCATCACCTACCTGGCGCTCCTGCGCCGGGCCTACAGCCTGCAGCGCGTGCAACGCCGCCGCGCCGGCTGAGCGCCCTGACACTGCAGCGCCCCTGGGCTATCCTGCGCGCCCGATAAGGTTGACAGGAGCTGCGCTCATGGCCCGAGTTCATCTCGCCTCGCTGGGCTGCCGCGTCAATGAAGCGGAACTGGAACAGTGGGCGCGCGACTTCCGTGCCCACGGCGTGACACTGGCCGCAACGCCGGAGCAGGCCGATCTGCTGGTGGTGAACACCTGCGCGGTGACCACCGAGGCCGCCCGCAAGTCGCGCCAGCTGCTGCGTCGCAGCCACCGGCGCAACCCCGGCGCCCGGCTCATCGTCAGCGGCTGTTACGCCACGCTGGACAGTGCCGGTGTCGCCGGCCTGCCCGGCATCGATCTGCTGGTACCCAATACCGACAAGGATCGCCTGGTCGAGGAGGCGCTCGCCCAGCTCGATTCGCCCACCATGCCCGCAGAGGCCATGGAAAGCGATGCCGAAGTACTGTTCCGGCGCGGCCGCCAGCGCGCCTTCGTGAAAGTGCAGGACGGCTGCCGCTGGCGCTGCAGTTTCTGCATCGTCACCATCGCACGCGGGCAGGAACGCAGCAGGACGATTGCCGAGCTCATCGCCGAGGTGAACAGCGTCGCGGCTGCCGGCGTCAGCGAAATCGTGCTCACCGGCGTGCACATCGGGGGCTACGGCAGCGAGCGCGGCGGCAGCCTCGCCGAGCTGCTGCGGGCCCTGCTGGTCCACACGGATATTCCGCGGATCCGCATCGGCTCGCTGGAACCCTGGGACCTGCCGCCGGACCTGCTCGGCCTTCTCGCCAGCCCGCGCCTGCTGCCCCACCTGCATCTGCCATTGCAAAGCGGTTGCGATGCCACGCTCAAGCGCATGGCCAGGCGCTGCCGCACGGCCGATTTCGCCGCCCTGCTGGCGCAGGCGCGGGCCGCCGCACCGATGCTCAACGTCACCACCGACGTCATCGTCGGTTTTCCCGGCGAGACCGACGCGCACTGGGCCGAGAGCCTGGCCTTCGTGGAAGCCATGGGCTTCGGTGATCTGCACGTGTTCAGCTATTCGCCACGACCGGGAACGGCAGCGGCGCGGATGCCCGACCAGGTGCCCGAGGCGACGCGCCGCGAGCGCAGCCGCGCGATGCTGGCAGCCGGCGCCCGGATGCGGCGCGCGTTCATGGCCTCGATGGCGGGCACACCCGTGGCCGTGCTGTGGGAGAGCGTGGTCGGTGAGGATGATGCTGCCCGGCGCGTCGGCTACACGCCGAATTACGTCCGGGTGGAACAGCCGCTTGCCCGTGGGGCGGCGGTGAACACCATCAGCCGTGTAACACCGCTCGCCGTCAACGCCGCAGGCACGGCGCTCGAGGCCTGAGCAGCGCGTCGCCGCTCAGGCGACAGCCGTTTCCGCGAAGCGGTGACAGATGCCGATGACCTCGTCGGCAGCGGCGACCAGCGCTGTCACACAGGCCGGATCGAACCGCGTACCGGCACCGGCCAGCAGGTAATCGAAAGCATCGTGTATCGGCCATGCCGGCTTCCAGGGCCGGTTGCTGGTCAGCGCATCGAACACCGCGGCCACCGCCGTGACGCGGCCCGCGGGCGGAATGGCTTCACCGGCGAGCGCACAGGGATAACC
>CAYGQN010000299.1:0-5630 GCA_964351795.1 uncultured Gammaproteobacteria bacterium | reverse complement strand
CGGCGCCGAACTCATCGAGCGCCTGCGCGAGGCGGTGGACATCCGCCTGGTGGCTGACGTGCCGCTGGGTGCGTTTCTGTCCGGCGGGGTGGACTCCTCCGCGGTGGTGAGCCTGATGGCCGAGACCAGCCCCAGCCAGGTGCGAACCTTTTCCATCGCCTTCGATGTGCCGGAATACGACGAGTCCAGCTACGCGCGCCTGATGGCCGGCCACTGCCATACCGCCCATACCGAGAAGCTGGTCCAGGTGGACGACTTCGACCTGCTGGACCAGCTCGGCGGCATTTACGACGAACCCTATGCGGACAGCTCGGCCCTGCCCACCTACCGGCTGTGCCAGCTGGCGCGCGAGCACGTGACGGTGGCCTTGTCCGGGGATGGTGGCGATGAGAACTTTGCCGGCTACTGGCGCTACCGGGAGTTCCTGCGGACGCAGCAGATCAGCGCTCGCCTGCCGGGCTTCGTCCAGTCGGCCCTGGCCGGGCCGATGGCCAGCCTGATCCCGGGCACAGGCACCTCCATCCTCGCCGGTCGCATCCGCGACAAGCTGGAGTTCTGGGGCCGGGATCCGCTGGCCAACTACATGCACTCCATCAGCGTGGTGAAAGAGCGGGATCGCCGCGCCATGTTCTCGGAGTCGATGCAGCGAAGCCTCGGCGGCTATCGCGCAGCCGAGGTGCTGGCGCAGCACCGGGCGAACTCACCCGTACAGAACGGCCTGCCACTCATCCAGTACCTGGACTTCAAGACCTACCTCGTCGATGACATCCTCACCAAGGTGGACCGCGCCAGCATGGCGCATTCACTGGAGGTGCGCGTGCCCGTGCTGGACCACAAGTTCGTGGAATGGGCCAGCGCCGTGCCGGTGGACATGAAGATGACCATCAAGGGCGAGGGCAAGCACATCTTCAAGAAATCGCTGGAACAGCGGCTACCCCACGATGTGCTCTACCGCAAGAAAAAGGGCTTTTCCGTACCGCTGTCGCGCTGGTTCCAGGGGCCGCTGCGCGAGCGCGTCCGGCGCATGCTGGCCTCGGAGGCGATGCGGGATTCGGGCCTGTTTGCAGAGCCCTACCTCCGGAACATGCAGTCCCGCCTGGACGCGGGCTGGTACGAGTGCAGCCCGCAGCTGTGGTCGATGCTGATGTTCGAGGCGTTTCTGCGAACTCGCTGTTAGAGCAAGCTGTTGCACGCTATTTCGGGGAGTCCTTTCATGGGGCGCAGCCGACACCCAAGACAGGATCCCGATTCTCACGGTGTTAGATAGTGGAATTCGCTATACTCGCGCGCAAACGCGCGACGAACTAGTTCCATTTGGTCAGGGCAGAGCTCCAAGTCGCTATTACTGCGTCGGGCCTGCTTTGCGCGAGGCAACCACCCGTCGAACTCGAGCCCGACTTGAGCTAGTGCTTTTGTGAGGTCATCGGTCAGCGATTCGAATCGACCGACAAAATCAACTATTGGTTTATTGTTCTCGGTGTACTTGTCCCAGTCGACGGGTAACCCGTCTGTTGAAATGTATTCTTCAAATGACTTGCCCGAAGCGCGGTACCGGTAGTCAGAGAGCGTTTTCGTCAACGGGTCGCGTTCAAAGCAGAAACAAAAATAGTCATTCCAGGTCGTTCGCCCGAGGAGCGATATCACAGCCGCGGCTGAAATGTGATTGAAATAGTTTCCACCATGCAGGGACGCTGGACTTGCATGATTGCTCACCCATCGCCTGACCCTGTACGGAAGCGTTTCTTGCCGCTTGAGTTCTACGCTGGATGCTACGCGCAATGCGAGTTGCTTAATCGGATGTAAACGCGGACTTTCGCAGCGACGCGAACCGTCAACATAATAGTTTTGCGCAGACAGGCCGAGCACCCCACGCAACGGCTCATCCTCAAGTGTGATTGGCGTGATTATGTCTTCAGAGCCGCAATAGCGGGACAGACTAATCTCGACGCTCGTTCCTGCTGTCTTACGTGTTTTTATAAAAATAAATCGGTGCTTATGAGAAATTATCATCGGTTCCTCGAGTCGAAAGACAGTGAGCGTGCAAGGCCGAGGGTGGGCAGTAACCCGTTGTATCCACCTACTCCATGCTGGCTATACTCAGCCCACGTCGGCCCGCATGATGATTTCTTCAGTCGCCAAGGTGAAATGTTGATGTGGAAAATCACAGACCCAAGTCTCGCAAGCCTAATAGCTTAGCGATAGTCCCGACGGTCCTTCAGTCTGTCCTTCAGATCTCCAAAGCTGCCTGCAACTAGACTTACAGATGGTGGCTGCGGCTTATCGATCCGCAACATGCGGTCAAGAAACCACAGCGGAACCAGCTTCGACAGGGCATGGGTCGCCCGCAATATCGCTCTATAGCTTTGGCCGAGCGGTGCAGGCCGTTCTTTCGAAAAGCTAGTGTTCGCGTCGTAGCGCATCTGCAGCATGGAAGGACAATAATTGATGCCGAGGTGATCGCAGATTGATCTAACCGTCGTCTCCGGGTTTGCTTTTAGTTGTTCGTACTCGATAGGTAAAGCGTTAAAACTTTTCTCGACCTTAGATAGCAATCGTTCTGCACGGGCGATGCCGGGAATAGCTTTGACCAAAGAAAAATCGTGGTGTCTATTCCGGCTGATGTTTCGTAACGATTGGACCACAGAAATAATGTCCCTACGGATCGTGATTACTCTTGGCCGATTTATTACTGGAATGACCTCTAGTGCCCGCTCTGGATCGCATTTCTGCAACCAAAATTCGGCGCGTTGCGACCCGGCATAGCTCTCCATCACATGCTCAAAAAGGCTAACGAATGAAAGCGGCCGCGGGTTCAGTTCATATAGGTAACTGGCATCCAGATTCGTCAGACGAAAGAACTCCGTTGATTTCCACATCTCTATGAAACCGATGTATTCGTCAGCTGAACGGAGGTCGAATTTAGCCTGCATACGGTGAAACATGTTCGTTTCGAGAATCCCCCTGGCGCGAGTACTTTGTATGCCCGCGATTTTCGGGTGATTGCACAGAATATTCGAGAGCCATTTCGTTCCAGAACGCATGAAGCCTACGATCAGAATTGGCGTTGCGGAGGGGTTGGCTGGGTGGCTGATACTATTTGTCAACGACGGTCTCCCAATACCCTAGGTGCAGATCCCGGAATTTGTACAATATCCACGGTTGCCGCAATTCGTGGTGATAAAACTAACAATTACATCGCATTCTGGTCGCTGGGCGAGACGTGAGCCTTAGTATCATATCCGTTTAGTTTGGCCACTATCTGGCAACTCCTTCAAGAATTTTCGCTTGCGTTTGGGACATCGGATTGAGAAATGCTGGGCTGACGTGGCCGGCTCGCTTCATTTGCCGCTTTCAGTTCCGCTCGACCATTTTCTCTGCAGCAGGCGCTTCGTCCGCTTTCGCGCCTCGTCGATGATTTTTGCCTCGAGTCCGTCCGGGCGGCCGTCGAGTATCCACAATGCACCCACCACCCCGGTATAGGTCGCCGCGCCGACCGTGGCCATAATCAGCAGGTAGGGTATCGGGGCCGCCGACTGCATGGGCAGGAGCCTTCCGGCAAGGGGAATGAGCAGAGCCAGCATGCTCGCAGTGCCGAGTGCAGGTCGCTTGTACACCGCGTGTAGGTCGGCCCAGGTCAACCCCAGCATCCTGCGCATGATGACGTTCAGGATAGTGGCTGTGACGGCGGATGCCGCCAGGATGGCCAGCGCTGCACCCGTGATTCCCCACAAGCGCAGCCCGACGAACAGGGTGGGAATCAGGAACAGCACGCTGACAGCGGACACGGCCGCCGAGATGCGCGGGTTACCCATGGCCAGGAACACGTACAGGGTGTTGGTGTTCAGGGCCGTGAGCATGCTTGCCAGGCCGAGCAGCTGGATGAGCGGGATGCAGGCCAGCCACTGGTTGCCGAGCAGCACCGGCACGATGGGATCGGCAAGCAGCGCCAGGCCGAATGCCGCCGGCACGACATAGAGCGCGACCGAGCCCAGCACCTTGATGTACAACTGTTTCAGCCGCGTAGCGTCAGCGGCGATTTTCGAGTAGCCGGGGTAGGTGGCCCGGTTGATGGTCGTGACCACGTCGCTCACCGCGTAGACAGGCAGCTCTTTGGAAATCGAGACCAGCCCGGCTGCACTGGCCGAGAGCATCTTGCCGGCAATCAGCTCCGGGGAGCGCTGGTACAGGAACTGGATGAAATGCCGCAGCATCAGCCAGCGTGAGAAGTCTATCAACTCCCGCCACATGGCCAGCGTGGGAGACGGGCGGTGCGGATGCAGGACGTAACTGAGCACCATCTGGGAGAACCGCAGTGTGATCGAACCGATGACGAGGGCCCAATAGTTGCGCAAGTACCAGGCGAGCGGGATGGTAACGGAAAAGCCAATGAAGCGGGGGATGGTCTCGTAGACGAACTCGCGCTCGAAATTGAGCTTTTTGCGAAAATCCACCACGCCGATGTTCTTCCCGCCGGTGAACACGAACATCATCGCGGTTGCGTACATGATGCCGGCAAGCCGCGGGTCTTCGTAGACCCGGCTGACCACCGGGGCCAGCAGGACAATGCCGATAGCAGCAAGCACCGAGAAGCCGAGGTTCAGCGTCCAGGCGGTGTCGTAATGGGCCTTGCCCGCCTGCTGCTTCTGAATCAGAACTGTATCGAAGCCGAATTCACCAAACATCGCGACGAAGGCGAAGAAAGACATCGCGATGGCGACCACGCCGAAATCATCGGGACTGAGCAGGCGGGCGAGAATGACTGTGCTGACCAAGCCGATCCCGCGCACAGCCAGCTTCATCAGGAGCATCCACACGGCGCCCATCGCAACCGCATGACCCAGGCCGGGGTTAGCTGCCATCCGCCGTGAAGCTCAGGTGGATGCCCGCAGCCAGCGGGCGATACGCCAGCAGAGCAGGCTGCCGAGCAGGGCTACGAGCACCGCGGCGGTGAACAAGGCGAGGCGCAGCCTGGCGAGGTCTTGTACGCGCTGGCGGTTCTGGGCGGTCGGCAGTACCCGGATCCGCGGGTGGACACCGGCGATGACGCCACCGAGTACACCTGCATCCCGCGCCAGGGCGGTGCCGGCCCTTACCAGGGGATGGCGATCGTAGCTGATCACATTGTTGCCAAGGAACAGGTAGTAGTTGTCCAGGCCCTTCGCGTAATAATCCAGAGCAGCCTCACCCGACTTGAAAACAAAGCGTTCCGGTACGATTGGCACCACTTCCATTCGCGCGCGCAAGGCAGGCTGCTTCAGGCCGGTGTGAATCTCGTTAACCGACAGCGCAACCTGCGATCCCCGGTCCCGGATATAGAAAGAGTTGAACGGATCGATAAATGCCCACTTACCCTGCTCGGCCAGCCAGACATCATTGAACGCATGGCCGCTTCCAAGGCCGCCGAAGCCGAGGCCCCACTCACGCACGTGCAGCCCGGCAGCCTGCGCCAGCGCGACATACACCTGGGAATAGTCGGCGCAATAGCCCTCGCCGCGGGCAATGATCCGTTGGTAGGTGCTCTCAGTATCCTGGCGGATCATCCGGCCGGCGCGGGCATGGGTTACCAAGTGCCTCGCCAGCGCCAGGGCGACGTCCAGATCATCGGAGGCATTGGAATCCTGCGGGATCAA
>CAYGQN010000298.1:0-5658 GCA_964351795.1 uncultured Gammaproteobacteria bacterium | reverse complement strand
GTGCTGCCGGCCGCGCCGAGCAGCACCGGCAACACCAGGAAGCCCGAGGCACTGACAACCGACAGGGCCACCGCGGCCGGCAGCACCCAGCGGCCCTGTCCGGGCAGGCTCGACAACGGCGGCTTCCCTGCGCCCTGCCCGCCGCTCAGCTACCGCTCGGGAAGGAGAAGCGGGCCTGCTCCAGGGCATCCCCGGGCCAGCGCTGGGTGATGGTCTTGCGGCGCGTGTAGAAACGCACGGCGTCCGGCCCGTAGGCACCGGCACTGCCGAACAGCGAGCGCTTCCAGCCCCCGAAGCTGTGCCAGGCCACCGGCACCGGCAGCGGTACGTTCACCCCGACCATGCCCACCTTGATTTGATCGCTGAAATGGCGTGCGGCGCCGCCGTCACGGGTGAAGATACAGGTGCCGTTGCCGAACTCGTGCTCGTCCACCAGGCGCATGGCTTCGGCCAGGGACTGCGCGCGCACGATGCCGAGCACGGGCCCGAAAATCTCCTCGCGATAGATGCGCATCTGCGGCCGGACGCGATCGAACAGGCAGCCACCCAGGAAGAAGCCGCCCTCGTGGCCGGGCACGCTCAGCTCGCGACCATCGACAACCAGGTCGGCACCCTCGGCCACGCCGATGTCGACATACTCGCGCACCTTGTCGCGATGCTCGGCACTGATGAGCGGGCCCATGTCATTGCCGGCATCGCTGCCGGGCCCCACCCGCAGCGCGCGCACCTTCGCCGCCAGTGCATCACGCACGGCATCGGCGGTGTCATCGCCCACGCACACCGCGATGGAGATGGCCATGCAGCGCTCGCCACAGGAGCCGAAGGCCGCGCCCATGAGGGCATTGACGGTGTTGTCGAGGTCAGCGTCGGGCATGACCACGGCGTGATTCTTGGCGCCCCCGAGCGCCTGCACGCGCTTGCCGCTGGCGCAGCCGGTGCTGTAGATGTACTCGGCGATCGGGGTGGAGCCGACGAAGCTCACCGCCTCCACGCGCGGCTCGGTGAGCAGCGCATCCACCGCCGCCTTGCCGCCGTTGACCACGTTGAACACCCCGTCAGGCACGCCGGCCTCGGCCAGCAGCCGGGCGATGAGCATCGGCGCAGAGGGATCCTTCTCCGAGGGTTTCAGCACGAAGGTGTTACCGCACACCAGGGCCAGCGGGAACATCCACAAGGGCACCATGGCAGGAAAGTTGAAGGGCGTGATTCCCGCCACCACACCCAGGGGCTGGAATTCGGACCAGGAATCGATGGCCGGGCCGGTGTCCTTGCTGTGCTCGCCCTTGAGCAGTTCCGGTGCGCCGCAGGCGTAGTCCACCACCTCGATACCGCGGGCGAGTTCACCCCGCGCATCATCGATGACCTTGCCATGTTCCTCGGTCAGCAATGCGCAGATGGCATCGGCATTGTGCTCGAGCAGTTCCCGGAAACGGAACATGCAGCGCGCGCGCTTGGCCGGCGGCGTCGCCCGCCACGCCGGAAAGGCGGCCGCGGCCGCGTCCACGGCCCGGCGCACGGCCTCGGCACCGCCATCGGCCACCTCGCGCACGATCGCGCCGGTGGCGGAATTGGTGACGGCCAGCCTGGCATCACCGGAATCGACCATGAGCCCGTTGATCCAGTGGCCCACGATTGGCGCGGCCATGGGAATATCCTGCTCGACACTGCTCACTGTGCTGCCTCCTCGCGCCGGGCATTGCCCCTGGGCAATCCCCGCGCCTGAAGTTATGAATGGATTGTCGTGTTGGCGCTGCCGCGCCCCTGCCGCTTCAGTCGATGGCCTCCAGCGCCCTGGCGACGATGCCGAAGGTTTCATCGAACTCGGCCCGCCCGGCATCCAGAAACGGGGAGAACTGCAGGATGTCCATGCCGTTGCGCACCATCAGCCCGGCTTCCCAGCAGGCGATGTGCGCGGCGAGGCCACGGGCACCCGGCTGGCCATCGCGCGGGGCCAGCTCGATCGCGCCCATCAGGCCGAAATTGCGCACGTCGATGACGTGCCGCGCCCCGCGCACAGCGTGGATGGCGTCCTCGAAGTCCTGCTCGCGCGAACGCGCCACGGCAAAGGTGTTCTCCTGCTCGTAGACGTCCAGCGTGGCCAGCCCGGCGGCGACCGCGAGCGGATGCCCGGAGTAGGTGTAGCCGTGGAACAGTTCGATGGCCTCCGCCGGGCCGTGCATGAAGGCCTCGTGGATCTCGTCGCGTACCAGGACCGCCCCCATGGGCACCACGCCGTTGGTGATTCCCTTGGCGGTGCAGATGATGTCCGGCAGCACGCCGAAGCGCTCGGCGCCGAAGGCCGCGCCGACGCGCCCGAAGGCCGTGATCACCTCGTCGAAGATGAGCAGGATGTCGTGGCGCGTACAGATCTCGCGCAGCTTCTCCAGGTAGCCCACCGGCGGCACCAGCACCCCGGTGGAACCGGCGACCGGCTCGACGATGACCGCGGCGATGTTGGAGGCATCGTTCAGGCGGACCAGCCATTCCAGGTCGTCCGCCAGGTGCATGCCCCAGGCCGGCTGGCCACGGCTGAAGGCGTTGTGCTCCAGGTCATGCGTACAGCGAAGATGCGAGACATTGCCCAGCAACGCCGGGCTGAACATCTTGCGGTTGGCCGGGATGCCACCCACCGACATGCCGCCGAAGTTGGTGCCATGGTAGCCCCGCTCGCGGCCGATGAAGCGCGTCCTGGTGGCCATGCCGCGGGCGCGCTGGTAGCCCAGGGCAATCTTCAGGGCCGAGTCCACGGACTCGGAGCCGGAATTGGTGAAAAAGCAGTGCTCGAAGCCCGCCGGTGCCAGCGCGCACAGGCGCCGCGCCAGTTCGAAGGCCTGCGGATGCGAGACCTGGAAGCCCGGCGCGTAGTCCATCTCGGCCACCTGCCGCTGCACCGCCTCGACGATGTGCGGGTGGCCATGGCCGAGACCGCTGGTCCACAGGCCGGAGAAGCTGTCGAGAATGCGCCGCCCATCCGGGGTGGTGTAGTGATGGCCGTGGGCGCGCGCCACCATGCGCGGCGACTGCTTGAAGGCACGGTTGGCGGTAAAGGGCATCCAGAAGGCGTCCAGCGCCGCATCGGCGACGGGCAGGCCCATTGACTCGGGTTCGGTGGCCATGGCGGTTCCTCGTTGGCGGCGCCGGCCATCGGCGCCAGTGGATGGGCACAGCCTACTCCAAGTCCATAATTTTTATAATATTTAAACCGGATTTTTTAACTCGTTGTATTCCATGGAACTTGCGAGATTTAATCAAGTAATATTTAACAGCTTAAAAACCCCACTCCGGGAGCCTGCCAATGGACGATGATGTCGGCCGTCGCCTGCGCAAGGTCCGCACCGCCGCCAGGCGCTCGCAACGCGAGCTGGCGCGCGCGGCGGGCGTCAGCAACGCCATGATCTCCCTCATCGAAAAAGGCCACAGCAATCCCTCGCTGGGCCTGCTCAAGCGCATCCTCGATGCGATCCCGGTGTCCATCGCGGATTTCTTCGCGCTCGATATCCAGGCCCAGCAGCAATGGCATTTCCGCAGCGGCGAACTCACCGAGATCGGTCGCGGCGATATCTCCTACCGGCAGGTGGGCGCCCACCTGAAGCCCGGCGGCCTGCAGGTGCTGCAGGAGTGCTATGCACCCGGCACCGATACCGGCCGGGCCATGCTCAGCCACGATGGCGAGGAAGCCGGCATCATCATCAGCGGCCAGCTCGAGGTGACGGTGGGCGAGGAGGTGCAGATCCTCGGGCCGGGGGATGCCTACCGCTTCGACAGCCGCACCCCGCACCGCTTCCGCAACATCGGCCGCGTGGATTGCGTGCTGGTGTCGGCCTGCACGCCGCCGTCCTTCTGAGCCGGCGCGCCCCCAAGCCTACAGGGCGTTGACCGCCGCTTCGATGCGGTCGATGGCGCGGGCCAGCAAGGCGCGCGGGCAGGCCAGGTTGATGCGCTCGAAGCCCTCGCCCTCGGGACCGAAAATGTAACCCTCGTCCAGGTACACCCGCGCCTGCTCGAACATGAGCTGCTCCAGCGCCCGCGGCGTCAGGCCCAGCGCCCGGCAATCCACCCACTGCAGGTAGGTCGCCTCCATGGGCAGGGCGTGCAGCCGCGGCACACGCCGGGCGAACGCGTCGCGGCAGAACAAGTGATTGTCGCGGATGACCGCCCGCACCGCGTCCAGCCACGGCCCGCCATGGCGATAGGCGGCCTCGGTGGCGACGATGCCGAAGGGGTTCATGCCGAACAGGCCGTGCTCGCGGAACACGCGGGTGAAGCCCTCGCGCAGCCCGGGCTCGGAGATGATGATGTTGGAGGTGTGCAGACCGGCGATGTTGAAGGCCTTGCTGGGCGCGGTGCAGGTGATGGTGCGCGCGGCCACGTCCTCGCCGAGGCTGGCGAAGGGCAGGAAACGTTCGCCGGGAAACACGAGGTCGGCGTGGATCTCGTCGGCCACCACGGTCACGTCGTTGGCCAGGCACAGCTCGGCAAAGCGGCGCAGCTCCGGCTCGCGCCAGCAGCGGGCCACCGGGTTGTGCGGGCTGCACAGGAAAGCGAGCTTCACCGCCGGATCAGCCAGCTTCACCGCGAGATCGTCCTCGTCCATGACATAGCGGTCCCCGTCCAGCACCAGCGAACTGGAAACGAATTCCCGCCCGCTGTTCCTGACCGCGCGATAGAAGGGGTAGTACACCGGGCCCTGCACAAGCACCTTCTCACCCGGCCCGACCAGCTGACGCACGGCAAAGTGCAGTGCCGGTACCACGCCGGGCGTGGTCACGATCCACTCCGGCCGCACGGCCCAGCCCTGGCGCTCCGTCAGCCAGTCCACCACCGCCGACAGGTAACTGTCGCTCTTGTCGGAATAGCCGAAGATGCCATGGTCGGCGCGGGCCTTGATGGCCTCGATGACGGCCTCGGGGCAGCGGAAATCCATGTCGGCTATCCACATCGGCAGCACCTGGCGATCGCCGAGGCCCGGGCTGGTCTCCATCCAGGGGCTGTTGCCCTGCGGGCCGGAGACGAATTCCCACTTCACCGAGTTGGTTCCGGCGCGCGGAATCTCGCTGTCGAAATCGAACGCCATCGGGCTGGTCTCCTGCCGGCTGGGCGCCGCTGCGGCGCGTGGATAAAGCGCAGCAGTCTACAGTCCCGGCGGGCCGGGGCGACAGTCGGCCGACGGTCGTGCAGGGGGCAGGCGTGACGGTGCCGGGGGTGGCGCCGGCCGTACCCGCGGCGCCGGCAGGGGTCTCGCCCGGCGTGCCTTCGGCCGGGGCGTCGCCCTCGCCCTCGATGGGTGCCAGCAAGGGCGGATCGCCCCAGCATTCCATGCTGTACACGTTGGGGACCGTGGAGCGACGAACGCGCACGAAGGCGGTGTCAAGGCGGCAGAACAGCGAGCGTCGCCTGGCGCCGCAGTCGTACTCCACGATATCCCGCGGCACGGCCACCTTCACCCATTCGTACTTGCCTGGCGGAATGTTGCCGTCGGGGCTGCCCTTGATGCGCACCTGCCGGGCCTCGCAGCGGAAGGACACCTCGCCGAGGCGGCGCGGCTCCGCCAGGGCCTGGCCGCCCGCGCCCAGCAGCAGGCCGAGCAGCAGCATCGGCATCGCGCGTCGCGCGTCTGGAGTAGTCATGTTCATCCTGCCCAGTGTAGCGGCCAAAGCC
>CAYGQN010000297.1:0-5668 GCA_964351795.1 uncultured Gammaproteobacteria bacterium | reverse complement strand
GGCGGTGGCCACGGAGGCGGTGACGCCGGAAACAACCGCGGAGGCCGCGCCCGCTCCGGCACCCTTGCCCGTACCGGCAGCGCCCGACGGGAGCGCGGCGCAGGCTGCACCGGCCGCGCGCGAGCGCAAACCGGCGTCGGCGGCCGAGACCACGGTGCGGGTGGAAACGCACACGCTCGATCGCATCATGAACATGGTCGGCGAGCTGGTACTCATCCGGAACCGGCTGTCGAACCTGGAATCCGAGCTGGCGAACGATGATGTCAGCAAGACCGTCGCCGCGCTGGACATTGTCACGGCCGACCTGCAGGCGGCGGCCATGCAGACCCGGATGCAGCCGATCAAGAAGGTCTTCGGTCGCTTCCCGCGCGTGGTGCGCGACCTTGCCCGCAGCCTGAAAAAGGAAGTCGACCTGGTCATGGAGGGCGAGGAGACCGACCTCGACAAGAACCTCGTCGAGGCGCTGGCGGACCCGCTGGTCCACCTGGTGCGCAACGCCGTGGACCACGGCATCGAGCAGCCCGAGCAGCGCCTGGCCGCGGGCAAGCCTCGTGCCGGGACCCTGACCCTGGCGGCTGCCCAGGCCGGCGACCACATCGTGCTGACGATTGCCGATGACGGCGGTGGCATGGACCCGCAGGCCCTGCGCAACAAGGCGGTGGAGAAGGGGCTCATGGACCACGCCGCTGCCGCCCGCCTGACCGACACCGAATGCTTCGAGCTCATCTTCGCGGCCGGCTTTTCCACCAAGACGGAGATTTCCGACGTCAGTGGTCGTGGGGTGGGCATGGACGTGGTCAAGACCCGCATCAACCAGCTCAATGGCATCATCAGCATCGACTCGGCGCCCGGTGCCGGCACCACCATCCGCATCAAGGTGCCGCTGACGCTCGCGATCCTGCCGACCCTGATGATCGTCCTGGGCCAGCAGATCTTCGCCCTGCCGCTGGTGAACGTGCGCGAGATCATCGATTACGATCTGCAGTCCACGAAAATGGTCGATGGCCAGCGCACCATGCTGCTGCGCGGGCGTGCCGTGCCGCTGTTCCAGCCCGCCGAGTGGCTGGTGCGCGCCGGGAGCGGCGAGCCACGGGCGCGCGGCAACGTGGTCGTGGTGAACGTGGGTACGCAGAGTGTCGGCCTGGTGGTCGACCAGTTGCTCGGTCGCGAGGAGGTCGTGATCAAGCCGCTGGGTGCCATGCTCCACGGTACCCGCGGCCTGGCCGGGGCCACCATCACCGGCGAAGGCCGCATCGCCCTGATCATTGATCTTCCGGAACTGGTCGCCAGCTACGGCCGGCGGGGCTGACGCGGCCCCGTCCGGCGCGCACGCACATGGACGCGCTCAGTATCATCGGCGTGCTGGTGGCTCTCGGTGCGGTCCTGTCAGGGCAGTACCTGGAGGGCGGCAGCATCGGCTCCCTGCTCAATGGCCCGGCGCTGCTCATCGTCGGCGGCGGCACCCTGGGGGCGGCCATGCTGCAATCGCCACTGCCGGTGTTCAACCGCTGCCTGAACATGCTCGTTTGGATCGTCCGGCCGCCGCAGATGCCCATGGCCCGCACCATGCGTCAGCTGGTGGAATGGGGGCGGATCGCCCGCAAGGAAGGCCTGCTCGGGCTGGAGAAACTGGTCGACAGGGCCGATGACCGCTTCGCGCGCAAGGGCCTGCAACTGCTTATCGACGGCCATGAGCCGCAATCCATCCGCGACACCCTGGAGCTGGATATCAACGCCCGGGAGATGGCGGACATGCAGGCTGCCAGGGTGCTCGATGGCATGGGCGGCTACGCCCCCACGCTGGGGATCCTCGGCGCGGTCATGGGCCTCATCCAGGTGATGGGGAACCTGGAGGATCCGGCCGCGCTCGGCAGCGGCATCGCCGTGGCCTTCGTGGCCACGATCTACGGCGTGGGCTTCGCCAACCTGCTGCTGCTGCCGGCCGGCAACAAGCTCAAGGCCATCGTGCGCCAGCAGAGCCAGTTCCAGGAGATGGTGACCGAGGGCATTGTCGCCATTGCCGAGGGCGAGAACCCGCGCATCATCGAGACCAGGCTGCACGGCCTGGTGCGCTAGGCCATGGCGCGGCGCCGCTACCAGGAAGAGCACGAGCCGCACGATCGCTGGCTGGTGTCCTACGCGGACTTCATCACCCTGATGTTCGCCCTGTTCGTGGTGATGTACTCGGTATCGTCGGTCAATGACGGCAAGTACCGCGTGCTGTCGGAGTCGCTGGAGAAGATCTTCGCCGCGGCGGACGTCTCGCAGCTGCCGCCCGGTGCCGGCGAGGGGATCCGCGATACGCAGTTCGGCCTGTTCGACACCAGTCCGCGCCCGCCCGGCAATGTGCCAACGATCGATGCCGCCCTGAGCGAGCTCGAGCAGGCCGCCGTTGACGTGGTCATGCCCGGAGAGGGTGGGCGTGCCGGGGCGGCGGAGCAGATGCAGAAGGCCCTGCAGAGCCTGTCCCAACGCGACGATGTGCGCGTTCGCCGGGTGGGCGACCGCATCGAGGTGGAACTGGACAACCGCCTGCTGTTCGCCAGCGCCGAGGCACGGATCCGCCCGGCCGGGATCGAGGTGCTGCAGCAGCTGGCCGGCACGCTGGCCGGCGCGCCCTCGGTGCGGGTGGAAGGACACACCGATGATCGGCCCATTGCCACCCTGCAGTTCGCCTCGAACTGGAGCCTGTCGGCGGCTCGGGCAGCCAGCGTGGTGGACGTGCTGGCCGGTTTCGGCCTGCCCCCGGCGCGCATGGCAGCCACCGGCTTCGGCGAGTTCCGCCCGCTCGCCGACAACGCGACCGAGGAGGGGCGCGCGCGCAACCGGCGCGTGGTCATCGTCGCTGGCATGGAAGATGCAGATTCCCCGGTGGACGCCGGTACCACGAGTGACCAGGCAGTGCCGGGGCAAGCCCGTGACGGGACGGCCCCTGGCGAGCTGGAGGTCCGGCGTGTTCTGAAACTACCAGGGCCGAGAGTACTGCGATGATGAGAATCTGGGCGAGTGCCAATCAGAAAGGCGGGGTCGGCAAGACCACCACCGCCCTGAACCTCGGTGCGCTGCTGGCCGAGCGTGGTCAGCGGGTGCTGCTGGTGGACCTCGATCCGCATGGTTCCCTCAGCGCGTACTTCGGCGTTGATCCGGATCACAATGACACCGGAGTTGCCGCCCTGTTCGAACACGACGGCGAGACCTTGCCGCTTGCCTCCCTGCTGCTGCGCACCGGCGTGGAACGCCTGGCGCTGATGCCAGCGGCTACCACGCTCGCCACGCTCGACCGGCGCTATGCCGGCAAGCCCGGCATGGGCCGCATCCTGGAGCGCGCGCTGCAGCGCTGGCAGGGCCGCTTCGACCATGTGCTTATCGACTGCCCGCCGATGCTGGGGGTGCTGATGGTGAACGCGCTGGCCTGCTGCCAGCGCCTGCTGATCCCGGTGCAGACGGAATTCCTCGCCCTGCAGGGCCTGCAGCGCATGCTGCATACGCTGGAGATGGTGGGCAGCAGCCTCGGCCATGTACCGGACTACACCATCGTGCCCACCTTCTTCGATACCCGCACCCGGGCATCGCGCCTGGCGCTGGAGAGCCTGCAGCAGGATTACACCGAGGAGTTGTGGCCCGGCGTCATTCCCGTGGACACGAAGTTCCGTGACGCCAGCCGCGAAGGCGTACCCCTGCCGCTGCTGGCGCCGGCCACGCGGGGTGTCATGGCCTACCGCGCCCTGCTGGGTTACCTGCTGACCATCAGCGCACCGGGCGTTGGCCCGGCGGACGAGCCATACCGGGAGGCGGTTTAAGCCATGCCAGCAAGACCATTCAAGCACGACGATGCCATCGGCGCCTACCTGCGGGACCTGCTGGTCATCGACCCCTCGGAGCTGGAGGAAGCGCCAGCCGAGGTCAACCGCAGCGCCGGCATGCAGGCCCCTCGCCATGCGTTGTTGCTGGAGGGCGAGGAGGTCGAGGCGGCACTGCCGCTGGAGGCCTTCGCCGGGGTGGAACTGCGCCAGAACGTGCCGGAACTGCTGGTCATTCCGGTGGACGGGCTGGCCGAGCCCCAGCCCGGCCCGGCCACGGGCGACAATCGTCTGGTCATCAAGCTGCGCGATGCCAGCATCGGTATCGCCTGCCGGCGTGCCGACCGCGTCGTGAACCTCGATACCCATTGCGTACCGCGCAAGCCCGGTGGCGATCGGCCCTGGCTGGCCGGCATCGTGCGCGGGGACTGGGCGGTGGTCATCGATGCCCGGGCCCTGGCCGCCGCGGTCCAGCATCTCTTGCCCGCGGCGGAAGCTGGCACGGAGCCTGCATCAACCGGTTTGCAGGGCCTGTCGGTGACGGGACTTTGACACCAGGAGTTTCAGATGATGATGAAAGCAACCGCCGAGGCCGAGCAGGATCCGCTGCTGCAGTGGGTGACCTTCCGGCTGGGAGATGAAACCTACGGCGTGAACGTGATGCAGGTGCAGGAAGTGCTGCGCATGACCGAAATCGCCCCGGTGCCCGGGGCGCCGCATTACGTGGTGGGGATCGTCAACCTGCGCGGCAATGTCGTCACGGTCATGGATGCCCGGCAGCGTTTCGGCCTGTCGCCGGCCGAGCCCCAGGACGCCACCCGGATCATCATTGTCGAGTGCGCCGGCCACGTCATCGGCGTGATGGTGGACAGCGTTGCCGAGGTGGTGAACCTGCGTGGCTCGCAGATCGAAACCGCCCCCAATGTCGGTAATGACGACAACAACCGCTTTGTCCAGGGCGTGTACAGCCGCGAAAACGACATTCTCATCCTGCTCGACCTGGACCTGCTGCTGGGTGCCTCCGAGTGGGCGGACATGGAGGCGGTCTGAGTACCGCGGCCATGGCGTGGACGTGGACGGCATCCGGCCGCTCAATCCGGTGCGGCGCCCCCGCCGCATCGCCGGAGACGAGCAGCGCGAGCCGGACCGCCACCGCGACCGCAAGCGCCAGGGTGAGGATGAACAGCCGCCACCGGCGCCCTCGGACCAGGGGATAGATGACTATGCCTGAGCTGTCTTTGACATTACTGCTGCCCGCCGCGGGCCTGGCCGGGGCCATGGCCTGGGCTGCGGCCGGCTGGCTGCGGGCGCGAAGCCTGGCGCGGGAGCTGTCCGGCCTGCGGACGGAATCCGACCGGATGCGCAATGATCTGGCCGCCCTGCTGCGCTGCTCGCGCGGCATGGGGGAGCAACTGCGGCGCCAGCAGGCGCTGGTGCGGCGCCTGAACGAGCGCCAGGCGCAGGTGGAGCGGGGCGATGGCAGCGCCCGCGTCCAGGCCGCCGAAACCCTGTTGCGCAACGGCGCGGATGTGGCCGAGATTGCCAGCCGCTGCGGCATGTCGCGTGGCGAGGCGGAGTTGCTGGTGCACCTGGAGGATTTGCGCCGCCGCGAGGCGCGTGCCGCCGCCTGAACCCCCGCATTGCCCTTTGCCTAACCGGGGTGGGTGGTTTAACCTTGCGCCCCGCTGATGGTGGGTTCGCCGGGGCTGCGTTCACCCGGGTACCGCCAGCGGTCATTCCGGAGAGGTGTCCGAGTGGTTGAAGGAGCACGCCTGGAAAGTGTGTATACGTCAAAAGCGTATCGAGGGTTCGAATCCCTCCCTCTCCGCCACAGTCATGCCACGGGCCTTCGGGCCCGTTGTTCGTAT
>CAYGQN010000296.1:0-5693 GCA_964351795.1 uncultured Gammaproteobacteria bacterium | reverse complement strand
TCATGACTCCATACTCCCAAACTTTGGAGTCTCCGGGAATCCCGGGGCGGTTCAGGGCAGGCATTGCTAGTCGGAAAGGGGTTCGGTCCCCTGCGCCAACAGCCCCACATACTCATGGTAGACGAACAGGCGATCCCGCTTGCGTGCTTTGGGCTCGTTCAGAATCCCCAGGTCGTGCAGGTGCCCGATGGACTTGCGGACGGTGGGGGCGAACAAACCCAGGGCATTGGCCGCAACAGGGACTGCCACCAGGCCAGATCTGCGAACGACGGAATTCCCCGGGCTGCTGTTCACTAACTCTGCCGCCAGACAGCAAAACGGCGTGGAATTCCCGTAGCAGCCGGGTCGAGAGCGGGAATCCCTCGCGCATGCGCGCCAGGCCCGTCGTCATCACGGCCACGTAGTTGGATACCTCTTCGACATCGTCCAACGGGACGCCGGGAACCTCGTCGCTTTCGAACAGCAACCGATCCGAAAGGCACGACTGGGTGCCCTCGATCTGGGACGAAAGCAGCGCCTCCTTGCGAACGTACATGTAGAGAAACAGCGGGGTATCCGGCACGATGGACCTCACGCCGTCGAGCCGGCCGAGCGCCTGGTTGGCGACCTCCAGCACACCGTACAGGCGGTCGGGCCGCAATGGCGGAAGCGGCGGGAGGGGCGGCGGCCCATACGCGCGAACCGACTCGCCGCCAACAGCGGTTGTCTCGCAAATAGCGAAGCCGGCCTTCAGCATCCTCGCGTGGTGCCATCGGGAAACGATCCTTTCTCAGCGGACATCACTAAGAAAGGATGTGGGCTTTACCTTTCTTTAGCCGCCCAGGCCAAGGATGCCCTGCCCCACACTGGCAGGACAATTCCAGGTATTCCTGAAGTTACAGGATGACCCGCGCGATGTCGGCCCTGCCCCGCAGTTGCGCAAACCCGGAGTTCGCCTCGTCCCGCGGCCAGCACTTGGAGTGCAAGATGCGGTCGAAGCCGAAATTCAGGATGGGCTGTTCAAGCTGGAACAGGATATGCCACACGGCGCGAATTCTTGGCGTTGGTCATCTTTGGTGACCATGGCTCGTCCTGGTCTTATGCTGTCGAGTTCTATTTCCTGGGGTGTCGCCGAGCGTTCAATCCGAGCGGTACACCTGGTCGTGGTGGGCGACATCGATCAGGATGATGTCGTTGTCCTGGATCAGGATCTCCAACACTATGCGGTAACTCATGTTGATGGATACCGACGAGAGTTCGGCGAGCCGCCCATGCAGGCGGTGCAGGCGCAACGAGGGGTGGTACGGATTCAGTTCCAGCAGTTCCAGGGTCTTCTGGTACTGGCCTCTGATCTGCGGATGTTTCTTCAGAAACTTTCTGGCGCGTTTCAGGTAGCTGTCTGGATAGATCAGCCTATAGCTCATCGCTCATCCGGCGCATGTGTTCGGCCACGCTTTCGGTGGTGTAGCGGCCCGCGTCCACGTCGGCCCTGGCTTCCTGCAGCGCGGCGGCGAGTTCGTATTCGCGCATCCGGGCATACTTTTCGATGCCCACGATGACGTAACGCTCTTTGCCTCGAACAGAGATGATGACTTCGTCGTCTTCCTTCAGGCGCGCCTCGACGGCGGAAACGCCCTTGGTCTTCAGATCGTTGGCGGTGAGGGTGCTCATGGGTTGCCTCCGTCTTGGAACAGCGCCGGTTAGCGTACGGTCAATCGTACGATTAATGGTGTGATTGTAGTGATTCCGGGCGGCCCTTGCACGCGACATTCAGGCCAAATCTGTCGAGCTATCGGCGATTATTGGCAGATCACGCCATTTCCCAGCGTATCCGGAACAGGGAATCAGCGGATTTCACTAAGAAGGGATATGGGCTTTACCTTTCTTTAGCGGCCCAGGCCAAGGATGCCCTGCCCCACACTGGCAACAAGTCCAGTTATTCCTGGAATTCCGGGATAACCAGCGTGATGACGGCCCTGAGCCGCAGATGCGTAAACCTGGGTGTCGCCTTGTTGCTTGAAACCGGTGGCGCTTCTGGAGATCCGCTCCGCTCAGGCGGCCTGCAGTCCCACGCCCAGGTGCCGCGCCAGCCGCAACGCCAGCGCGTGCAGCGTGAAGGTGGGGTTGGCGTGCGAGATGCTCGGGAACAGGTTCGGGCCGATCAGGAACAGGTTGTCGAGCTCGTGCGGACGGCCGTAGCTGTCGGTCACCGAGGTGGCCGGATCGGCACCCATCAGTGTTCCGCCCAATAAGTGGTGCGACACCGTCGGTCCAACCCAAGCCTCGCGGGCGCCCGCGGCGCGGGTGATGGCCAAACCTTCCTCGCGCACTTCGTCCGTCAGGCGCTCACCCATCGGCGTATGCCGATAGACGACACGGGCACGCGGCATACCGTGGCGATCCCGCGCCTCGGACAGCTCGATGCGGTTGTCGAACACCGGCAGATTCTCGCAGGCACCGACCATCACCGTCAGCCTGCGTGCGGCGCGGCGCATGAAGTCCGCAAGCGCGGTGCCGAACAGGTCGGTGCGCGTCATCATGATGCCGAAGAGATCGTTCGGCTTCATGGTCAGTCCGACCTGCCAGTGGCGTCCGCCGCTGCGCGCGGCATCGCCGCGGAACTTCGCGAGACGGTCCTGGCTGTACAGAAGGCATCCGCGGTTTTGTCGGAGCGCTTGCCGCGGACCACGTTGCGGGCAAAGCCGGCTGCCTCCGCTATCCAGGCATCCTCCAGCAAGAAGAACGGCGCAGTGAGCACCGTGCAGCCGATCTACGGGGCGCGCTCATGGCGATTGTGGGCAAGGCAGGCTGGCCGGGGACAAAGATGGTGGCTATGGGTGGACTCGAACCACCGACCTCAGCATTATGAGTGCCGCGCTCTAACCAGCTGAGCTACATAGCCACGGGTACTTAAGGTGCGGGCCTTGCGCCCGGCTTGCCCCGCCGGCGGCCGGTTACTGCGGCGCCTTGTGAGCGGGGCGCAATTGTCGGCAACCGGGGCGCGGGAGTCAATTGTTTCTCCACCATTTTCGCCCTGGCCGGTGGCGCCGATCCGGCGTGGGTGCGGTGGGCGACTGAAGTCGCCCCTACCGGGGTGGTGGCGGTGGCGCGGGCGCGATGCCTGTCGCGCGGCTTGCGGCCCGGGGCCGGTGTCGCAGGGGACTATCCGGCGTGGGTGCAGTGGGCGACTGAAGTCGCCCCTACGGCGTGATGGCGGTGGTGGTGCCGCGGGCGCGATGCCGGTGGCGCGGGCGTGATGCCAGCAGCGCGGGCGCGGTGGCGGCCGGGCGGATGGCGGCGGAAGGACGGCGGTGGTGGAGTGCCCGCCGCGCGCGGCGTGCGCTAGCGCACGCCGAACACGACGATGGTCTTGCCCTTGGCGGTGAGCAGGTGCTGCTCTTCCAGCGTCTTCAGCACGCGGCCGACCATCTCGCGGGAGCAGCCCACAATACGGCCGAGCTCCTGCCGGGTGATGCGGATCTGCATGCCGTCGGGGTGGGTCATGGCGTCGGGCTCCTTGCAGAGATCCAGCAGGGCGCGGGCGACGCGGCCGGAGACATCCATGAAGGCGAGATCCCCCACCTTGCGGTTGGTCTTGCGCAGGCGCATGGCCAGCTGCGAGGCGATGGCGAAGATGAGCTCCGGGAAGATGGTGGGCATGGACTTCAGCTTGTCGTAGCTGATGTGCGCCACCTCGGTGGGCGTGCGCGCACGCACCAGGGCCGAGCGGTTGCTGTGCTCGTTGAACAGGCCGATTTCCCCGAAGAAGTCGCCAGGGTTGAGGTAGGCCAGCACGATTTCGCGACCTTCGTCGTCCTCGAGCATGACGGTAACGGAACCCTTGATGATGTAGAACAGATCCGTTGCCGCCTCACCCTGGCGAATGATGGTGGTTTTCTGCGGGTACGTCTTCCGATGACAGTGGTCCAGGAAGCGCGCGATGGCGTCGCTTTCCTGTGGCGGCTTGATACGTTGAAAGGTCAAGGTCGGTTCCCCCGGGAATGGCGCCCTGAAACAAGTGTCAAGTTTATGTCACGGCCGGGCGCGTGTCGATTACGTGATAGGATTTCGGGATTATCTCCTTGCGGCGTGTCACTGCCTTGAAAGCCACCGTCACCTGGGTTGAAGACGCCCTTTTCGTTGCCGAAACCGGCAGTGGTCATGGCCTCGTCATCGATGGCCCGCCCGATGGCGGCGGCCGCAACGCCGGCCCGCGACCGATGGAGCTGGTGCTCACGGGCACTGCGGCCTGCTCGGCCTACGACGTGGTCAGCATCCTCAGGAAGGCCCGCCAGCCGGTGCGGGACTGCCGCGTGGCGGTGGAGGCCGAACGCGCGCCCGAGCCACCCCAGGTGTTCACCCGCATTCATCTGCACTTCGTGGTGAGCGGGGCGGGGCTGTCGGAAAAGCAAGTGGCGCGCGCGATCGCGCTGTCGGCGGAGAAGTACTGCTCGGCCTCGATCATGCTGGCGAAAACCGCGGAAATCACCCACGACTACGAAATCCTGCCGGGCTGAGGCACGCCCGGCGCCAGCCTCCTACACCAGGGCGACCATGGCCTGCGGGGTAACCGGCGGGGCCTTGTAGCCCGATTCCAGGCGTCGCGTAAGGCTGGCGACATCGTCCCCGCGCACCCACTCGGTCATGGCAATCTTGATCTGGCTGTTGCCGATGCACAGGCTGCGGCCGGCGCCGCGCACCTGGGCGCGGATCTTGCGGGCCAGCTGCGAGGCGGATTCGGCCGAGGTCTCCGGCAGCACGATGAGGATCTCCCCGCGCGACCAGGCACCAATCATGTCCACCCAGCGCAGTTTCTCCCGCAGCAGGCGGGCCAGGCCGCGCTCGGCCTGCAGGGCATCCAGGCGGGCGATGTCGTCGTTGCTCTCGGTGCCGATGTGCACGGACAGCAGCAGCACCGTCAGCGGGTTGTGATAGCGGCGCGAGCGGGCCACCTCGCCGCTCAGGGCAAGCTGGATGGCGCTGCGGTTCAGCAGGCCGGTGAGCTTGTCGGTCTGGGCCGGATCCGGCTTGTCGGTCTGCTCGTTGCGGCGGGTCCGGCGGCGTTCGATCATGGTGATGTCGGTAATGGTGGTGAGCTGGGTGGCCGGGCCATGACCGGGAAAGCTTTCGGTCACGCACTCCAGCCAGCGATCACCGCCATCGGGGTCCTGCACGCGCAGGCGCTCGGCACTCTTGGACATGCGCAGCCGCCGCCGGGCCGGCAGCGTGTTGCGGCCCTGCCCCACCAGGCTGGGTGGGCTGGCCTGCAGCAATTCCCCGGCGACGGGGTTGGCCCACACGATCACGCCGTCGCTGTCGGTCAGCAACACCCCCACGGACAGGGCGTCGAGCACAGCGGCGGCATCGATGGGCAGGGGGGTGGTCTGTCGGGGCAGTTCGGACATGGCAGGGGCTCGATCCGGTTGGTTGTGCGTCCCCAGGGTTAGCGGGTGAGCGGGGGCAAACTTTAGGTGCCCGCAGCCGCCGGATACATGCCCGCGCTGCACCGCAGCACTCGCCCTTGCAGGGCGCCGAATCCTGGCCGAAGACAACGCGGCTTCGCCCATAAGTGGCAGGGCCTCGATACGCTGTGCCCTACCGCAGCTGCGACATCGATGCGCTGTGCCCTGTGCGACTGAAGTCGCACCTACGGCGGCCATCGCCGGCGGCCGGGGGATGCCGGGCGGCAGGGCGATGCCGGCGGCCATGCCAGC
>CAYGQN010000295.1:4760-5707 GCA_964351795.1 uncultured Gammaproteobacteria bacterium | reverse complement strand
CTCCAGATCCTCCGGTATTCCGGCCATGAAGGAGCGCAGCAGCCACAGCGCATAGGGCAGCGCGAAGGTGGTGTAGGCGATCACGAGGGAAAAGAGGGTGTTCGACAGCCCCCGCTCCACCATCATCAGGTAAAGCGGGATGATCAGCACGACGGAGGGCAGCAGATAGGTGAACAGCACCAGGAAGGCGAGGCTCTCGCGCCCCCGATAGGAAAAGCGCACCAGCGAATAGGCCCCCAGCGTCGCGATCGCGATCACAACCAGCGTGGTGGCCAGCGACAGGATGAGCAGGTGTCCGCAGAACTTGCCGGCCATGACCTGCCAGCGACTGCCGGGGCCGGCGAGCAGCAGCAGCAGGGTGCCCCGCTCAGCTTCACCGACAATGGCGTCGAAGCCGAGCAGCAGCGCGACCAGGGGCAACAGGAACACGCTCAGGCTGGCCAGGCTCACGCCGACCACGGTCAGGCGGGCCGCGCCCACGCTGCCCCCCGGCGCGCTGCCAAGGAAGACCACGGCCAGCGCTAGCGCCGCGAGCAACAGTGTGGCGCACAGCACCCATCTGTTGCGCAGACCTTCGCGTAGCGTGTGCCCGGCAATGACGAGAACCGGGCTCACGTCGCGCCCGGACCATCGTGCAGGTGAGCGTAGATCCCCGCCAGCGACGGCGGCTCCATGTCAACGTCCAGCACCTTGTCGCCAAGGCTGCTGATCCGGCGCAGCAGGTCCATCTTCTCACCGGCGGCGCAGCGCAGGCGCAATACCCCGTCCGGCGGCGCCGGGTCCGCCGGCAACCCCAGGGCCGCGGCAACCTCACCGGCGGCAGCGGCTGCCGGTGTCACGTTCAGCTGCACCGGCAGCCCGGCGCGGGCTCGCAGCGTCGCGAGATCACCCTCGGCCAGTACGCGCCCGGCGCGCATGATGGCAATGCGATCGACGCTGCCCTCAAG
>CAYGQN010000295.1:0-4750 GCA_964351795.1 uncultured Gammaproteobacteria bacterium | reverse complement strand
CTCAAGCTCTGCAAGCAGGTGCGAGGACAACAGCACCGCAGTCCCGGCTTCGGCCGCGGCGGCGATGGTGTCCTGCAGTCGTTCCCGCGAGGCCGGGTCCAGCCCGCTGGTGGGCTCGTCCAGCAACAACAGGCCAGGCCCGCCCAACAGCGCCTGCGCCAGTCCGAGCCGCTGGCGCATGCCCTTGGACCAGGTGCCAATCCGGCGGTCCGCGGCAGCCGCCAGGCCGAGTCGTGTCAGCGCGTCTTCGCACTGCGCTGGCGCCGCACCCTTCAAGCGCGCGTGAAAGCGCAGGACCTCGCGGCCGGTCATGGCCGGGTCAAAGCGCACATTCTCAGGCACGAAACCGATGCGCCGCCGCAGGCGGGCGAACCCGGGACCGCCGGGGTCATGCCCGAACACCTGCACCCGCCCGGCGCTCGGCCGGCACAGGCCGAGCAGGAGCTTCATCAGCGTGGTCTTGCCTGCCCCGTTGTGGCCCGCCAGCGCCAGGCGTTCACCGGCAGCCAGGGCCAGCGTGACCTCGTCCAGTGCCAGCGTCGCCCCGAAACGGCGGCTGACCGCACGCATGGTGAGCACGCTCACTGGCCGTCATCCGCCGCGGCTGCGCCTGGTACCCGCATCAGCGGTGCACTGTCTCGCACGCCGCCGGGATACAGGCTCGGCAGCTGCGACTGGGCCCAGCGCAGGACGTGAACCGCCGGGCTGCTTAACAGCAGGCGCGCAGACGGGTAGCGCCAGAGAAGCCCATCCACGAAGTCATTGGGGCGGTAGGCCGTGTCGGCGCGGCCATCACCATCGAGGTCGAAAGCGCTGTGGTCACTCCAGTAGTTGCCGCGACCGTCCTCGGCCCAGTCCAGGTGCCGCGTGCCGACGTATTTCACCTGGCTACGGTTGTCGATGAAGGCGTTGCCGGTCATGACATTGTGTTCGGACCCGGCGGTGAAATGCACACCGATGGCACACCCCCTGAAGATGTTGTCCTCGAAGCGATTGTAGTTGGCGTTGTAGATGAACACGCACTTGTTCGCACCGTCGCGGACGCGGTTGCCGCTGATCCGCGAGTCATTGGCGTAATTCAGGGCGATACCGTGGTCGCGATCGCCGCGCGAGACGTTGCCGTGGACTTCAAGGCGGCTGGAGTACATCAAGGCGTAGCCGACGTGGTTGCCAATGGACGTGTTGTCGCTGACGGTGCTGTCGTTGGTGTACATGTAGTGGATTGCAAAGCGCAGGGCTTCCATGCGGTTGCCTCGGAACACGTTGTTGCTGCTGGTCTCGGTGAAGATGCCATCACGGCCACCGTGGATGCGATTGTCGGCGATGACCGCACCGGGTGCGTTCCAGACCGACACGCCATTGCCGCGTTCACTCATGCGCAGATCCACCCGGCCGCGGATGCGATTGCCCTGGACCAGCGCTTCGGCGGCGCCCCACACGTACACCCCGAACAGGTTGCCATCGAGGCGATTGCGCAGCACGCGGGCCGCGGTCGCCTCGCGCCCGAGAAAGACACCGGCATCCATACGGTCCAGGCGGGCACCGGAACCGCGGATCCCGAGCCCGGCCACCGTGACCCGCGGGGCGGCCACGGTCACCACGCTGCCTTCACCACCGCCGTCGATCCATGCCCCGGGGGCCCCGAGCAGGACCAGCCCGGGCACGGTCACGCGAACCGGGCCGGCATGGGTGCCTGCCGCCAGTTCCAGCGTATCGCCCGGGGCGGCGGCAGCCAGCGCCTGTTGCAGGGCTCCGGGGTCGGCCGGTACCGGTGTCGCCGACGGCCCGGCAGCAGGCATGCCCGCCACCGCTAGCTGCAGCATCCCTGCCAAGACCAGGCCGCGAGCCGGACGCGGCACCGGCTCAGGCCGCGGGCCTGACCAGCATCCGCCCGCGCATCTCCATGTGCAGCGCGTGGCAGAACCACTGGCAGTAATACCAGTGCACCCCGGGACGATCGGCCACGAAAGTCGCAGAGGCGGTCTGTTGCGGACCGACCTCGAAGGCGATGCCGTGGTTGGTCAGCGTGAATCCGTGGGTGACGTCCTCGACGCGGTCCATGTTAGTGATGACGATCGTCACCTCGTCGCCCTGGTTCACCTCGAACTTCGGCATGCTGAACTGCGGCGCCACCGAGAACATGTAGACGCGCACGCGGTTGCCGTCGCGGACCACGTTGGCGGCCGCCTCCAGCGTCACGCCGTCCCTGGCGGCCATCTCGCGCGCCCCGGCCCACATGGGATCATTGCGGTCCCAGACGCTGCGCGGGTTCACGATATCCGCCCGCACGATGATGATGTCATGGGGCTCGGCGAAGGTCGGCCCGTCGTGCACAAGCTGCATGCCGCCATCACCGGTGTAGATGAGCTGGTCGTTCTCGGGTTTCAGCGGGCCGACATTGAGGAAGCGGTCCTTGGAGAACTTGTTCAAGGACACCAGCCACTGGCCATCGGCCTCGCGTGTTTCGCCCATGGAGGTGTGGTTATGCCCGGGCTGATAATGCACGTCGAGCTTGGAGATGATGGGCTCGACGTGCTGCGCGGCGAAGGGCGGGCGTGCCTTGTGGATGTTGCTCATCGGCACCTGGCTGTCGATGAACAAGGTCGTGAAGGCATTGCCCTTGCCATCGAAGGCGGTGTGCAGCGGCCCCAGCCCGAGCTGGGGCTCGGCCACGACGCAGCTGCGCGGGTCGGCATCCTGCGAGAACAGCGCCTCGACCTTGCGCACATCGATGACCGTCACCGTTGGTGAGAGCTTGCCGTTGGCCACCACGTGGATGCCGTCCGGCGCCGTGTTGATGCCGTGCGGACTCTTGGACACGGGCACGTAGCGGGTGTAAGGGGCGCCATGCCGGCCGTCCAGTACCGGTACGCCACCGTGCTCCGTGAAGTCCCCCTGCTTCACCCCCGCCTCGATCCGCTGGATGTCGAAGATGACAACCCAGTCCTGTTCCGCGGAGGTCATCTCAGGCAGCGTCATGCCCTTCTCGGAGTTGTAGCAGGTGGAGAAGGCATACCGGCCCTGGTAGTCGCAGTCCACGTTGTCGAGGTTGCCATCGACGATGACCTGCCAGGCCACCTTCATCGTGTCGCCGTCGACAGCGGTGAAAATGGCCACGTACTGCTCGGGGGCATCCAGCACCGAGCCGTCATTCGGCAGCGGGATCTCGTGCTCCGCGTTGACGAAGACATAGCCGGTGCGAGGGGATTTCTGCGGACGCATGCCATGCATGTCGGAGGCATTGGGAACCTCGATGATGCTGTCACACTTCATCACGTCACAGCGGATCCGGGCAACGCGGGAATTCGCCTTGTCCTGGATCCACACGTAGCGGCCGTCGTAGGTGCCCTCCGTGAACGACATGTGCGGATGGTGCGCGTCGCCGTTCATGTAGGTCTGCATGCCGCCCCGGCGGTCGATGAACTGCCGCGTCTGCGGGGTCAGGCCTTCGGTGAGGATGCGCAGGCTCTCGTTGGTCTGGCCCCAACCGGTGGCGCTGCAGCGGTTGAACACAGGGATTCGCGTCAGTTCACGCATCGATGGCAGGCCCAGCACCCGCACTTCACCGGTCTGCCCGCTGCTGCTGAACACGTAGTAGTCATCTAGCTGGCCCGGCGCCACCACGCCGAGCCCCTGCTCACCCTGGGCCGCGTCCGCCGCAGGCGGATTCGCCGCGCCCATGAAGGCCCCGAGCCCGGCAGCGGCGCCGGCTCCGCCGAGTGCCAGCATTTTCGCCGAATCGCCGAGCAGGGCGCGGCGACCGATGCCGGCGCCGTCCGCTGCCTCATCGCGGTCGCTTTGCGCATCGTGTGCCCTTTCGTTTCTGTCTGTCATGGTGTCGTCCTCCTTCGCCTTGCCTGTTGTGCCGGGTTGCGGTTCAACCCGGCGGGCCCTGCATGGGCCAGTCGGTCCGCGCTGTCGGTATGGCCGGCCCCGCGCCGGTCGCACGCGCCTCGCGACGCTCACGCCGCAATCGCTTCTGGATCATCACCGGGCAGGCATGCTCGTCGTGGTAGACCTGCTGGCAATGCAGGCAGTAAACACACTCGTTCGGGTTGATGTGCCCTTCCGGATGAATGGCCTGGACCATGCATTCGTGCCGACAGCGCTGGCAGGGCTTGCCGCACTCCGGGTAGCGGCGCAGCCACTCGAACATGCGGATCCGGCCCGGTATGGCCAGGGCCGCGCCAAGCGGGCACAGGTAACGGCAGAAGAACCGCTCGATGAACAAGCCGATCCCCAGCAGCACCGCCGCGTAGCCGACGAATTGCCATTCGCGCAGGAACTTCAGGGTAATCGCCGTCTTGAATGGCTCGATCTCGGCGGCGCGCTCGGCCTGGGCCAGGGAATGCAGGGACAGCCCGAACAAGGCCAGGAACAGCACGTACTTGAGTGGCCACAGCCGTTCATGCAGGCCCCAGGGCAGGCGCAACTGCGGAATCCCGACGCGACGCGCCGCCCGGTTCAGCAGCTCCTGCAAGGCCCCGAAGGGGCACAGCCAGCCGCAGTAGGCGCCGCGTCCCCAGAACAGAATCGCAACGGCGGTGGCACTCCACAGAATGAACAGCATCGGGTCCATGAGGAAGAACGACCAGCGAAACTCTCCCATGAACGCATTGCTGAAGGTGAGCACGTTCACCACCGACAACTGGGCATTCGCATACCAGCCAAGCCACAGCAGCGTGAACAGCAGGAAGCCGATTCGCACGCCGCCCAACAGTCGCGGGCGACGCGCGAACCAGTCCTGGAA
>CAYGQN010000294.1:0-5709 GCA_964351795.1 uncultured Gammaproteobacteria bacterium | reverse complement strand
CGTTGACCATAGTCCTTGAGGGCCTCGGGCGAGACGCCGCAGATGGACAGGATGCGGTTGACGCCGTTCTCGGAGCGCTTCCCCATCACATCCTTCAACTGCGCCAGGTTGTCCGGGACCAACAGGCAGGTACGCAGCCGGAACAGCGGGTTCTCCACGCCCAGCGTCTTGATGGTCTCGAACATACCCTCGGCCGCGGCCTTGTATTCCTCCTTGCTGTACTTGCGATTGCAGGTGCCCTGGTTCGGGACCACGCCCGGACTGTAGGACATGCCCTCGTCACACCAGTGCTTGGGGTTGGGGTTCCAGCAGCTCGACTGACCGTCTCCGCCGCAATCGGGTGTGGGATCACTGCCGGGCACGATGCAGCGGCCCTCGCCGGGCTTGCCGCTGCCGAAATACTCCAGGCCGTCATCGCACCAGTGCTTGGGATTGGCATTCCAGCAGCTCGCCTGGCCCAGGCCGCCACAGTCGGGCGTGGGATCGGCGCCCGGCACGACACAGCGGCCCTCGCCGGGTTTGCCGCTGCCGAAGTACTTCAGGCCCTCGTCACACCAGTGCTTGGGGTTGGCGTGCCAGCAGCTCGCCTGGTCCCGGCCGCCGCAGTCGGGCGTGGGATCGGCACCGGGCGCGATGCAGCGACCCTCGCCGGGCTTGCCGTTGCCGAAGTACTTCAGGCCGTCGTCGCACCAGCGTGCCGGGTTGGCATTCCAGCAGCTCGCCTGGTTCAGGCCGCCGCAGCGGGCATCGTAATCCGAGCCGGGCCGGATGCAGCGGCCGTCCCCGGGCTTGCCGGTGCCGGCATACTCCAGCCCGCCATCGCACCACTTGTTCGGATCGACATGCCAGCAGCTTTTCTGGTTGAGGCCGCCGCAGTCCTTCACCGGTGCGGGCTTGGGCCGCACGCAGCGGCCCTGGCCGGGCACGCCGTTGCCCTCGTATTCCAGGTTGCCGTTGCACCACTTGTTCGGATCGACGTTCCAGCAGCTCTTCTGGTTGAGACCGCCGCAGTCCTTCGCCGGTTCGGGTTTGGGCTTGACGCAGCGGCCCTCGCCGGGCTTGCCGTTGCCCTCGTATTTCAGGTTGCCGTCACACCACTTGCTCGGGTTGATGTGCCAGCAGCTTTTCTGGTTGAGGCCGCCGCAGTCCTTGCCGGCATGGACTTGGCCGGCCATGAACAGGGCCAGCAGGCCGAGGAGGACGAGCAAGCGGGTCTTGCCTGGAAACAGTTTGCACATGGTTCTTCTCACGGTTCGCGGCGCGGGCGCAAGGGGCGGCGGGCCCCGGCGGATCGCACGGGTCTTGGTGTGGTGTTCCTGTCGAACTGGCCGGTACTACCAGGGGCTGACCGGCGGCTCGCCTGCGTCCGGATTGACCGTCGGCTCACCTGCTACCGGTTGCCCCGGCTGCGGGCCATAGCCGGGTTGTGGACCGTATCCGGGCTGAGGACCATAACCCGGCGGTGGCGGGTTCACGGGCTGCTGCCCGTAGCCCGGCTGTGGGCCGTACCCGGGCTGTTGGCCATAACCCGGCTGCGGCGGGTTCACGGGCTGCTGCCCGTAGCCCGGCTGTGGACCGTACCCGGGCTGTGGGCCATAACCCGGCTGCGGCGGGTTCACGGGCTGCTGCCCGTAGCCCGGCTGGGGCGGGTAGCCCGGCTGCTGGCCGTAGCCGGGGTCCTGCGTGCCAGGGCCGCTGTATTGGCCCGATTTCTCCGCCTCGAAGGCCCACTGGTCATCGAGGCGCACCGGCAGCAGCTTGTACTGCACCGGCATCGCAATGCCCTGAACCGACACGCTGAGCGAGCCATCGGACTGCAGGCTGGCGGTGAAGTTGCCCATCAGCGGCAGGTCGGCACCGCTGTACTGGCCCGACCCGGTGCGGCGGATGTCTTTCAGGACCACCATGGAAGGCTGCACCTTCAGCACGAACAGGTGCACCCAGGGGTCGACCGCGTAGGCCCGCCCGCCTTCGATGCGGATCCGCTTGCCGATGGTGTTCACCGTCCACTCGCCGTCGATGGGCAGCTTCTCGGTCATGGGCACATCCGAGGACATCGGCAGGAAGGCGGGTATCTGCGGGATCTGTCCGCCACCCAAGGGGTTGGCCTGCGCCTGCGCCGCCCCCCACAGCAGGCCGAGAGCGCAAAGCCCCGAAGTGATGAGGCGATACCGCGAATCCGTTACCTTGTTCATGTTGTTGTTCCCTGTCTGGATAAAGCGGCGCACTTTTGCGCCGGTGGTCGCTGGCCGTTGATCCCTGGCCGTTGATTGCCTGACCCTTGCCTGCAGCCCAGGCGGGCGTGCGCGGCCTGGGAATGGGGTCATCACCCCGCTTCGGCATCCCGCGTGCCCCGGACCGGATTGTTCCAGCTTTGCCCACCGCTTTCGACCCGGGCGGGAGCATGAGACTGCGCGGATGGGTCCGCGACAGCGGGCATGCCCGGCACCATGGAACGCAGGAGCGCCAATTGTGACCAGAACACGAATGAAGACCCCGGCCGCGGCGCTGTTCTGTGCGCAAGCTCACGTCGCGGTGCCCCGGTACCGTGTACGACCACTCTGCTACCGGACCGTCGCCGCCTGGCTGGCTTGTGCTCATCGTCGCGTTCAACAGGCTGCGCATTGCGGGCGGAAATGGGGTCCTGACCCCATCGCAAGGGCAGCAGCGGGCACGGATAATGGTCGCAACAGTTTAACCGCGTGCAGAGGAAACCCCATGAACAAGCTCGTCATGCTCTTGTGTCTTGCCCTGGCCAGCGTATCGCCGGCGGCGGAGGAGGCAGTGGCCGACCCGCTGCGCCTGCGGGCGCAGACGGCGCTCAACGCCATCGGCCCGGAACTGCTGGCCGCGCACCTGCGCAACGACGGCATGGCCAACACCATGGTGTCTTCGGCCTCGCTGTTCTGGGCGCTGAGCGTGCTGGCGCTGGGCGCGGACGGCGATACCGCCGCGCTGCTGGATGCCCGCCTGCTGACGGACCGGGATGCGCCGCTGACCGAAGTCGCCCCGCAGCTGGCGGCACTGCTGACCACCGAAGGCGGCGGCCACGCCCGCCATGGCGCCTTCCAGCTGAGCAATTCGGTGTGGTCCACGAACGGTGCCAGCGATGGTGCGCCCTTTGTTCTGGACGAAGCGTTCATCGCGGCCGCCGAACGCCTGTACGGCGCCGTGCATCGCTCGCTGGACTTCGCCGCCCCGGGCGCATCGGAGCCGATCAATGCCTGGGCCGAGGAGACCACCAACGGCCTCATTCCGACCATCATCGATGACAAGCTGTTGTCCGGGTTGGACTGGGTCATCCTCAACACCGCGCTGTTCGAGGGCAGCTGGGGCACGGCCATGCGGCGCAAGGACGCAAGCGATGACTACCGCTTCGTGGGCCTGGACGGTCACGCACAGGCTGCCGAGACCATCAACACCGTGGATTACGTGGCGCGGGTGGCGGACCTGGACGATGGCAGCGTGGTGTTCCAGTTGCCCTTCGCCGGGGGCAGGTACGCCTTCATCGCGCACCTGCCGGCCGCGGACCAGGCCGACATCCCTGCCTGGCTGCAGGATGCGGCGGTGCCGGGCTTCGCCGGCGTGGCCGCGCGGCTGCTTGCCGGCGAAGGCAAGGGCGCGTTGCAGCAGTTGTCTATTCGCCTGCCCGTTTTCGACTTCAACGACAGCGTCAGCATGAGCCCGGGTTCGCCCATCGCCCGCGCGCTGGGGCTGGCGCCGCTGTTCGAGCCGGGCGCGGACTTCTCGCGCCTGTCGGCAACGCCCAGCCGGGTGGATATCATCAAGCAGGACACCCGCATCGAACTGGACGAGAAGGGCGTGCGCGCTGCCGCTGCCACCCTCATCGGCGGCGTGCGGGCCACGACCGTCCAGCCGAGCTACTCGCGACGCGTGATCGTGGTGGACCGGCCGTTCGCTTTCGGCATCGTCGAGCGCGGCTCACAGGCCCTGCTGTTCAACGGCGTGGTGGTGTCGCTGCCAGCGAAGGAGTGAGCCCGCGCGGCGGCGGGCTGTGCGCCGGCCACGAAGCGCCGCCCGCGCGCCCCCTGGGTCAAGGCCGGCACACCTCAGTCGCGAAAGCCCTCGGCCAGCCCGGCATTGATGGCATCGAGGTCCACGCCGGCGGGATCGAATTCACCGCCGAGCCATTCGACCATGTCATCGTGGTCCTCGTGGCGCGGGTTCTTGAGGATCTCCAGCAGGTTCGTGTAACCCGGGACACCCCCGCAATCCTCCGGCGGGCATGCGCCGACTGCCTTCAGGCAACGTGGGTAGCGCACCCCGGGCTTACGCGCGGCGGCGGATTCCACAACGATCTGGTGTTCCCAGGAATCCCCGAAATCGTATTCGTAGTGGAATTTCGCGCCCTTGCGGTACAGCGCCAGCGATTCCAGTGTCACGGCCCCCGAGTCTTCGCCGATGGCGCCGAAATCCTCTTCGTCCGCCGGAATTGAATAGGCCGTGCGATTGACCAGGAAGGCGTGCAGATGCGCATCCTCCCAGCCCATTGCCAGTTGCAGGACGTAGTGCAGATCTTCCAGGGTGTAGTCCGCCGGCACTTCAAGCCGCCGCCAGATAGGCGGCTTCAGCCCGACCAGATCCACCCGCATTGTGACAATACGGTCCTGCGCCTTCGTCGTTGCCACTGCCTTGACCATGTGGTCTCCTCGTTATGGCGTGGATTTCGATCCGGCGAGCCTTGATGCCAGCCAGCCGACCGTCGCCCCCGCGCCGGCGACCACCAGCCCCACCGCGAGTGCAAACACCGCCACCACACCAACCCCGGGAAAGGAATTGGGCACGGTGACCTTGGAATAAGGAATCAGCCAGAACGGGATACCAGCAACGAGAAAGCACAACAGCCACGCGGCTCTGACAACCTTCTTCGTGCTCAATGCCGCATCGCTCTCCATTGGATTGTTTCCATCAACAAGCTATTGGCGCCTGGGTCAATCGGAAGACCCGCCGGCTGCTGTGGCTCGTGATGGCCACGCACAACGGAAACAATGCCCGTCCCATCCGGCTCACTGTCGTCGGCCAAAGCCTGGAACATGACATTCGTACGGCATTACCAATGAATCTCGACCGTTTAGGTAATCCCATGAGCGCCCGCAAACAGTATGCTCTCGAGCGAGTTATCTGCTTGCAGCGTCATTTTCGTCACCCTTCACAACAGGCGCCTTCGCGCCAAGGATGAGTTCAACCGATGAATCTGCATCGATTTGCGAAAGGTGGAGCGGCACGGATTCAACTGGTCCACCTAAGATCTCTCGTGCGAACTGAGAAGTATCCTGATTGGGGTGGTCATCTGCGAACCGCGCAAGCGCTTCCACGACTCCCGCTTCGTCAATCAACATTTCTACGACATTCAACGCAACCGTTTCTCGTTTGCTCCCTGGTGTAGCCGTTTCCAGGATTGCAATGACGGCCGGCGCGTAACGTTCGCTGAATTTGACCAGGATTTGTTCCGCTACATCATCCCATCCCCTCCTGAGATCCAATGCGCGGGACAAAGCGCGTAGCTCGAGTGAGCGAGTTGGATGAAAAAAGCGTTCCGCGACTAGCAGTAGCACTGCGATTGCACATAGATAAATCATCAACATTACCGGCGTTAGTGAGCTTGTAGAAAAAACCGTTTACCTCGAGAATCGCTGAACCGCCCCGGAATCTCCGGAGACTGTTTCGTGTGAGTCAGGCCACTCTGGC
>CAYGQN010000293.1:0-5716 GCA_964351795.1 uncultured Gammaproteobacteria bacterium | reverse complement strand
TGGCCTGCACCGTGCCACTGGCCGGTGCGGGGATTTCCATGGTGGCCTTGTCGCTTTCCAGCGTGACCAGCGGGTCCTCGATGCTGACGCGATCCCCGGGGCCGACCAGCAGTTCGATGACGTCGACGGCGTCGAAATCACCGATGTCGGGAACCACTACCTCGATAATGTCTGTCATGCCTGGTCCTGTTCCTGTGGTGTGCTCAGACCGTGACCGGTGCCGGGCGGTCCGGGTCGATGTTGAAGGCCTCGATCGCACGCTTGACCTCGGCGGCTGCGATCTCGCCCTGGTCGGCCAGCGCCTTGAGCGCGGCGACCACGATGTAGTGACGGTCCACCTCGAAGAAGTGGCGCAAGGCCTGGCGGGTATCGCTGCGACCGAAGCCGTCGGTACCGAGCACCGAGTACGGTGCCGGGACGAAGGGGCGGATCAGGTCCGGCAGGGTGCGGATGTAGTCGGTGGTGGCAATCACCGGGCCCTGGCGTTCACCGAGGCACTGCTCCACGTAGCTGGTGCGTGGGGTTTCTTCCGGATGCAGGAGGTTCCAGCGCTGCACGGCCAGACCATCGCGGCGCAGTTCCGTGAAGCTCGTGGCGCTCCACACGTCGGCCTTGACCTTGAAATCCGCGGCCAGGATTTCCGCCGCCGCCAGCACCTCGCGCAGGATGCTGCCCGAGCCCAGCAGTTGCACCCGGCGCTTGCCGCGACCGCCCTCGCGCAGCAGGTAAAGCCCGCGCAGGATGCCGTCGCGATAGTCCTCGTGGAAATCCGGGTGCGTGTAGTTCTCGTTGAGCAGGGTGACGTAGTAGAAGACGTTCTCCTGCTCCTGGTTCATGCGGCGCAGGCCTTCCTGGATGATGACAGCAACTTCGTAGGAGTAGGTCGGATCGTAGGCCACGCAGTTGGGAATCACCGAGGCCAGTACATGACTGTGGCCGTCCTGGTGCTGCAGGCCCTCGCCCTCAAGCGTGGTACGCCCGGAGGTGCCGCCGAGCAGGAAGCCGCGGGCCTGCATGTCGGCCGCCGCCCAGGCCAGGTCGCCAATGCGCTGGAAACCGAACATCGAGTAGAAGATGTAGAAGGGAATCATCTGTACGCCGTGCGTGCTGTAGGACGTTCCCGCGGCAATCCAAGAGGAGAAGGCGCCGGCCTCGTTGATGCCCTCCTCGAGAATCTGGCCCTTGCGATCCTCGCGGTAGTACATGACCTGGTCGTGGTCCACCGGGTCGTAGAGCTGGCCCACGGAGGAGTAGATCCCGAGTTGCCGGAACATGCCTTCCATGCCGAAGGTACGTGCCTCGTCGGGGACGATGGGCACGATCTTGCTGCCGATGGTCTTGTCCTTCACCAGGGTGCTCAGCACCCGGACGAATGCCATGGTGGTGGAGATTTCACGCTCCCCGGTGCTCTCGAGCTGCCGCGAGAAGGCATCCAGCGGCGGGATTTCCAGGGCTTCAGCGCTCTTGCGACGTGACAGCAGGAAGCCGCCGAGGGCCTCGCGCCGCTCGTGCAGGTAGCGCATCTCCGGGCTGTCCTCCGGTGGCTTGTAGAACGGCGTGTCGGCGATCTGCTCATCGCTGATGGGAATGTCGAAGCGGTCGCGGAAGGCCTTCAATGCGGCCTCGCCCATCTTCTTCTGCTGGTGGGTGAAGTTCTGCCCTTCGCCGGCCTCGCCCATGCCGTAACCCTTGACCGTTTTGGCCAGGATGACGGTGGGCTGGCCGGTGTGCTTCACCGCTGCCGCGTAGGCGGCGTAGACCTTGTGCGGATCATGGCCGCCGCGGTTCAGGCGCTGGATGTCGTCGTCGGACATGTGCGAGACCAGCCGCCGCAGCTCCGGGTAGGCACCGAAGAAGTGTTCGCGCACATAAGCCCCGCCATGGGCCTTGTAGGCCTGGTACTCGCCATCCACGCACTCTTCCATGCGCTTGCGCAGCAGGCCGGTGCTGTCCTGGGCGAGCAGTTGATCCCACTTCGAGCCCCAGATCACCTTGATGACATTCCAGCCGGCGCCGCGGAAGGCCTCTTCCAGCTCCTGGATGATCTTGCCGTTGCCCCGCACCGGCCCGTCCAGGCGTTGCAGGTTGCAGTTGATGACGAAGATGAGGTTGTCGAGCTTCTGATGACCGGCCAGAGACAGTGCGCCCATGGATTCGGGTTCGTCCATTTCCCCGTCGCCCATGAAGGCCCAGACCTTGCGGCCCGTGTTGTCCTCGATGCCGCGATCATGCAGGTAGCGCATGAAACGCGCCTGGTGGATGGCCATCATCGGTCCCAGGCCCATGGACACGGTCGGGAACTGCCAGAAATTCGGCATCAGCCACGGATGCGGATAGGAGCTCAGACCGTCTCGCAGCGCTTCGCGGCGGAAGTTGTTCAGCTGTTCCTCGCTGAGCTGGCCGTACAGGTAGGCACGTGCATAGATGCCCGGCGCCGAGTGCCCCTGGACGAATACCAGGTCGCCGCCATGGTTCTCTCCCGGGGCGTGGAAGAAGTGATTGAAGCCCACCTCGTAGAGCGTGGCGGCCGAGGCGTAGCTGGCGATATGCCCGCCGATGCCCGGCGCTTCGCGGTTCGCGCGTACCACCATGGCCAGTGCGTTCCAGCGGATGATGGAGCGCAGCCGCCATTCCAGGGCCGGGTCGCCGGGCGTGTATTCCTCCATCTCCACCGGGATGGTGTTGACATAGGGGGTTCGCGCCGCGAAGGGCATGAACACGCCCGATTGCCTGGCACGGTCGATGAGGCGCTGCAGCAGGAAGTGCGTACGCTCACTGCCGTCGTTGGCAAGCACGTTGTCAAGTGCCGCCAGCCATTCGCCGGTTTCGTCCCGGTCGATATCCGGCTCGTCGCCGTTGCTCATGTCAGGCCCTCCCTCCGTCCGCCCGCTGATCAGCCTGAGTATAACCGATGGGCGCATACCAACCGTGGCATTTGCGCGGCACCCCGGTGTGGGCAAGGGGGCTTTTCGTTACCATGAGGGGCATGCAGAAACGCGACGGAGCAGGGCATCGATGATCAAGCTGAGCGCGAGCAGACGTGCACCGCGGGACGCCGAACTCGGCGCTCACGATCACTGGCTGATCGTCATCCCCAGCGCCGATTCGCTGCAGGCCTGCCCGCCCATACCCTGGCGAGCGTTGCTGCTCGAGCGCGCCGGCCGGCGTGGCTTCGAGCCGGACAAGGCCGCCACGCTGGGCACCGAGCTGCCGGATGACCACGGCACGCTGGTGGTGCTGGCGGCGCTGCCGGGCGACCAGTTCAGTGGCTTCGAGTGCCTGGACTGGGCCCGCCAGCGCATCAAGGAACTGGCGCGCGCTCGTGCCGGGTCGGCCGGTATCGTGATTGCCGGCTTTGCAAGCCAGACCAGGGAACGTATTGCCGAGGCGCTGATTGCCGCCGCCGCCGCGGCGGCGGCGCCCATGCCGAGCTACCGGGCCGATGCACAGCCGCCGGTGACTCCGCGTGCTCTCAGCCTGTTCGGTCTGAACCCGCGGCACCGTTTCGCACGCACCCTGGCCGAGGCCGAGGGCAATGCCCTGGCGCGTGAACTGGCGGTGCTGCCGCCAAACGCGCTGACCCCGGGCGCCTATCGGCGCCGGGCGCAGGCGCTGGCGCGCGAGCACGGCTGGCGCAGCCGCTTCCTCGGCCTGAAACAACTGGCCGCCAAGGGCGCTGGCGCTTTCGCCGCCGTGGCCCAGGCCAGCCCGGTTGCCGATGCCGGGATCCTGCACCTGAGCTACCAGCCGCGCCGTGCCAGTACCCGGTCACGCCACCTGGCGCTGGTCGGCAAGGGGATCTGCTATGACACCGGTGGCGTGAATCTCAAGCCGGCCCGCGGGATGCTTGGCATGCACGAGGACATGGCCGGCAGCGCGGTCGCCCTTGGCACCATGCTGGCGCTGGCGCGGCTGGAGGCGCCGTTTCGTATCGATACCTGGCTCGCGCTGGCGCAGAATCACATCGGCCCGTTGGCCTACAAGCCCAATGATGTCGTCACCGCGCTGGATGGCACGACGATTGAAGTCATCCATTCCGATGCCGAGGGGCGGATGGTGCTGGCCGACACGCTGACCCTGGCTTCCCGCAGCGGCCCGGATCTCATCGTCGATTTCGCCACCCTCACCGGCTCCTGCGTGGCCGCACTGGGCAAGAGCTACAGCGGTGCCTTCACCAATCGCGAGGCCTGGATTCCGACCCTCATCGAAGCCGGCCGCGCCAGCGGTGAGCGGGTCTGGCCGTTTCCGCTGGACAGCGATTATGACAAGGCCCTGGAGAGCACCATGGCCGACGTGAAGCAATGCGCCGAGGATGGCACCGCCGATCACATCCTGGCGGCGCGCTTCCTGAAGCGCTTCATCCACAACGACGCGCCCTGGATACACCTTGACCTCGCCAGCGCCATGACCAAGGGCGGTCTTGGCCATGTGCCCACCGACAGCACCGGCTTTGGTGTGCGCTACACGCTCAACCTGCTGCTGGAGCAGAAGCTGCTGGCCTGAGCCGGCCCTCAGCCGGCCACCAGCCGGTAGTGCTGCTCGGTTGCCGGTGTCGTGGCGAAGTGATCGCCTTCTCCCGGCTGCAGATAGCGGCCGCGGCATGTAACCTGCACGCCGCTTGCCCGGAAGGGGAAGGGGCTGAAGGCGTACTCACCCGGCGCCTGCTCCCGCACCGTGACGGTCACGTCGTCATCGATGCCACGCGGGACGTTGCTGAAGGCGGATTCCCCACGCTCGCCCTCCGGCGCCATGTTGAAGTACAGCGCGAGGGTATCGAAGAACTGCAGCAGCTTGTAGTTGTGCATCAGCGGACCCTCGGCGGCGAGCGGGTCGTCGGCCAGTTCGGCACGCAGGCGCGCCTGGCGTTCGCGCTCGCGCTCCAGCATGGCATCTACCTTGGGCCGCACCGCGGCGGGGATGTTGTCCAGCGGCACCTTGTCGGACATCCCGTAGCGGCCGGTATAGAGCCCGTAGATGTGCATGCTGGACAGCAGGCCGACCAGGGGACCGCGCTCGCGCAGGTTGAACTCCGGCGAGGCATTGCTGGTGGCGAGGATGATGTCCAGCGGGGTTTCAATGAGGTTGTACGGCAGCCCGGTAGCGGGGTCGATGGCCGGGTCCGTATCCACCGCTTCCCAGCCCTGGTCGTGATGACGGACCAGGAACAGCATGTCCTCCGCCGGTGCCAGCGGCGCGAAGGCCTCGTTGCCGAAGCTGGCCGCCAGCTCGCCGGCCAGTGCCGTGTGCTCAGTATTCTTGATGACGAAGCGTGGCGCGTCGGCCGGCGCCTGGTCAGGGGCTTTCTGCACGATCATGGGCGGCTCCTCGGTTGTCGATGGCAGGCCGCGGGCTGGACGCCGGTGCGCCCTGCTGGCTTACACTGGGCCGCGGGCGCGCCACCGCGCCCGCATCCGTCAGCATAGCGGTCACCGGATCACAGGAAAAGCAACACGCATGAGCAACCCCGACAGCCAGGCCGCAGGCGAGCCGACAGTGAAGGTGGCGGACATCACCGCCCTGCCGGTCGATGCCATCGTCAATGCCGCCAAGCCGTCGTTGCTTGGCGGTGGCGGTGTCGACGGCGCCATTCACCGGGCTGCCGGGCCGCGCTTGCTGCAGGCCTGCCGCGAGCTTGGCGGCTGCGCTGCCGGTGATGCCCGGATCACTCCCGGTTTCGACCTGCCGGCCCGCTACGTCATCCACGCGGTCGGGCCGG
>CAYGQN010000292.1:0-5730 GCA_964351795.1 uncultured Gammaproteobacteria bacterium | reverse complement strand
GTGATCGACCGCGCGGCGGGCCGGCCCGCCGCGCGGGTTGGTGCTCACCCCGCCGCGTGGACTCGCGGCCCAGGGCGACGAGCGCATCCGCACCTACGGCCGCCACCTGCCATTGCGATCGGCGGTGGTGTTCGGCGGTGTCGGCATCGGCGCGCAGAAGGACAAGCTGCGTCGTGGCATCGACATCCTCGTGGCCACGCCCGGGCGCCTGCTCGATCTCGTCGGCCAGCGCAGTGCCGACCTGTCACGGGTCGAGATTCTGGTGCTCGACGAAGCGGACCGCATGCTCGACATGGGGTTCATCCACGATATCCGCAAGATCCTCGCGCTGCTGCCCGGCAAGCGCCAGAACCTGCTGTTCTCGGCGACCTATTCCGCCGAGATCCGGGGCCTGGCCGACCGCCTGCTGCACAACCCGGCGGCGGTGGAAGTCGCGGCTCGCAACACCGCTGCGCAAAGCGTGGAGCAGCAGGTGTACCGGGTCGAGAAAACCGACAAGCGGGCGCTGCTGGCGCATCTCATCGACGAGGGCCAGTGGTTCCAGGTGCTGGTGTTCGCCCGTACCAAGCACGGCGCCGATCGCCTGGCGCGGCAACTGGACCGCGAAGGCATCGAGGCCGCCGCCATTCACGGCGACAAGAGCCAGGGGGCCCGCACGCGTGCACTGGCGGACTTCAAGTCCAACAAGCTGCGGGTGCTGGTGGCCACCGACATTGCGGCCCGCGGCCTGGATATCCAGCGCCTGCCGCACGTGGTCAACTTCGAGCTGCCCAACGTGCCCGAGGACTACGTCCACCGCATCGGCCGGACCGGCCGCGCCGGGGAATCCGGCATTGCCGTGTCGCTGGTGAGCCCCGACGAGGCCAAGCAGCTGCGCGACATCCAGAAGGTCATTGGCCGCGAAATCCCGGCCCAGACCCTGCCGGCAGGGTTCAGCGCACCGGTGGAGGCGAAGGCGCCCTGGGAAGGCGAGCGCAAGCGTGGCCCCGGCAATGGCAATGGCGATGCGGCCAACCGGCCGCCGCGCAAGCGCCGCGCGAGCCGGCGCGGCGGTGAGGGTCGTGCCCATGCCGGCGGCGCGGCAAGCGGGGCCCGTGCGCCGCGAACCGGAAAGGCACCCAGGGCCGCGTCCTGAGCCCGACCGTTTGCCGCGTCGGCCCCGGGGCGCGTGCCCGGGGCCGGCCCCGGCACGGATACAGACAGAACATCAGGAGAGCAAACCCATGAATCTTTTCGTCGGCAACCTGCCCTTCAACGTGACCGAGGACGAGCTGCGCGAGTCCTTCGCTGCCTACGGCGAGGTCGCCAGCGTCAGCCTGGTCACCGACCGCTTCAGTGGCCAGTCAAAGGGCTTCGCCTTCGTGGAAATGCCCAGCAATGCCGAGGCCGACACCGCCATCAAGGGCATGAAGGAGGCGATGCTTGGCGGCCGTCGCATCAAGGTGAACCAGGCCAAACCCAAGGCCAAGCGCAGCAGTCCGCGCCGCCGCTGAACCCGGGGTAGCGACCGGCCACGGAGCCCGTGGCCGGTCGTACGCCCTGCCTGCCTGTCGGCTCAGACCTTGCCGTCAAGGCCCATCTGGAAGTACTTGTGCGTGATCTCGTCCTGGTGTTCGAGCAGCCAGTCGATACCCGGCTCGTGATTCATCGCCTTGTGGATGGCCTTGAGCGTCGCCTCGCGATGAATCTCGAACAGCTTGCGATGGTCGAGGTTGTCGTCGCTGGCCACTGAGGGATTGAGCCACACCGAGTAGATGATGCCCAGATCGTTGGCCTTGTCCTTCGGGATGTCACCCGCACGAACCGCATCAAGCACGCCATTGGCAATCGCTGCCTGCACCGTTCCCATGAGGATGTTCGTGTAGCGGCTGTTGTTGACGGTGACCTTGCTCACCATCAGCGTGACCGGACGGACCTGGATGTCCGTGTTCAGGATGGCGAAGACCTTGGTATGGCCCTTGACGTGATCACCGGTGAGGGTGGCGATGGCCGTGCCCACCGGGCCGTCGAGTTCGCCGATGACGACTTCCGGTTCCGCGGCCGTGCCTGGTGGGCCGCCGGCGACCAGAGCTTCGCCGGTACGCATGATGATGCGTTCACTCATTGCTGGTACTCCTTGAGATTTTGCTTTCGGGTTCAAAGACTGTCGCAGGCTGGCCGTCGGCCCGCGCCCGACGCGGCAGCGACGCGATGCGACCGTGACAGTATAACGACCAATGCGCGGCATGCCCCCCGGTGCCTGTCACCGCCCCTGGCAAAATCTTCCGGAAGCCGTTGCAAGCCTTACAGTCGCTCGCCCCGGTGCTGCCTTGGTGCAACGGCTTGATGGCCTGCGCACCATCGCGAAAGCGCCCGGTGCACAAGGGCTTGCGGGAATGTGGCGGGCTGCCGGCGGGGCCTGGTATGGCTGTTGCAAAGGCTTTGCCTGAACCCACGTTGAAAGGAGAGCGCAATGCATCGTACCCATACCCTGCGTGCCGCCGTCATCAGTGCCGCGGTGGCCTTGCCGGTGACCATGGCAGTGGCCGAACCGAACCCCTACGCCCGCGCCGATGACAGCTGGATCAGCATTTCCGGCACTGTCGTGGCGCCATCGGCAGAGGCCTTCTCGCTGGACTACGGCGACGGGGTCATCCTGGTGGAGATGGACGACTGGGACAATTACGGTGATGCCTACGGTCTGATGGATGGCGACAAGGTGACCGTGTACGGACGAGTCGACGATGACCTGTTCGACGTGGCCTCCATCGAGGCCGGCAGTGTCTACGTCGAAGCGCTCAACACCTACTTCTACGCCAGCAGTGACGACGAGGAGGACGACTACCTCGGCTACGTCTGGTCGGTGAGCACGCCGATTCTCACCAATTACGCCACCTTGCGCGGGACCGTCACGAGTATCGACCGGTCCGGGCGCGAATTCACCCTCGACAGTGGCTCCGGTCAGATCACGGTCGAGGCCGACGCGCTCGGCTACAACCCGCTCGATGATCTTGGCTACCAGCAGATCGAGCAGGGTGACAAGGTGAGCGTTGCCGGTACTTTCGATGCGGATTTCCTGGAAGGCCGGGTGTTCGAGGCCGACAGCGTTGTGACGCTCTCGGACGCCTCCGACAAGGCCGGCTGAAGCCGGCGCCCGCCTGTTCCGGCAGGCACGCAAACCGCCCCAACCCAAGGAGAATCAAGCATGAACATTTCCCTGAACAAGCCCGCTGCAATGATTGTCGTCGCGCTGGCCGGCAGCCTGCTGACAGCTGGCGCCGGCGCCGCCAATACGCCGCTGGAACGCATGGTGCAGATGCACTCGGGACCGGACGAGTACTATTTCTTCGAAGATGATCGCAAGCAGGTCATCGACTACAAGCGCGAGCGCGTCGTGCGAATCTGCACGGGTGAGAGTGAACACCTGGTGCCTCTGAAGGTCACCTTCGACAATCGGACCGCCATGATTGACGAGGGTGATTGCATGCGCGTGGAGGCAAAGTCGGTGTACCTCGAGCCGGCCGAGCCCCTGGATGCGAACTGGACCATCCGGGCCGAGGTCGAGACACTCCAGTGAAGTGACGCAGCGCACGGCGGCATGCCGTGTCCCAGCGATCATTGCCATGGCCGGGCCCTGCCCGGCCTTTTTTCCTGCGCCGCCGCCGGGCACACTCTTGCGGCTGGCCGTGGTCAACCCGCGGTCACGGGAGCGACATGTACTACGATTGCCGGATCAGCGATTGCGGTGACTACGCCCGGGTGCAGGTGCGCGGCCGGCCGCGGGCCGAAAGCGAAGTCGAGGACATGTTCGACGTGCTGCGCGAGGTGGCCCGCTGGTGCCGGGAGCACCGGCAGGCCTACGTGCTGATGATCCTCGACCTGCCCGGGCCATTGTCGACCTGGTCGGCCTGGCGGGTTGGCGCCGAGGCCGGCTCGGTGGGCTGGATGCGCGAGCTTGTCGTGTCGGTTGTGCAGTGTCATCCGGAGCGCCGCGAGGGCGCGGGCTTCGTCGAGACGGTGGCGCACAACCACGGCTTCACCTGTGCCGTGTTCGGCGACGAGGCCGAGGCAATGGCGTGGTTGAAGGCGCAGATGGACGGCGCCGCGGCCGGCGGTCCGGGCGCAGGCACGGCCCTCGATTGAGGCCGCGCACGGGCGCCGGGGCCGATGTTTTTGCCCGGGCTATCCGATACACTCGCCGGGCATGTCCAACAAGAAATTCAATGACGGCCTGCGGGCGTTCATCGATGCCTCGCCCACGCCATATCATGCTGTCGCCACCATGCGCAGCGCCCTGGAGGCCGCCGGTTTCCAGGCTCTGGACGAGGCCGGGCGCTGGGATCTCGCGCCCGGCGGCGCCTACTACGTGGTGCGTGGCGGCGGTTCCCTCATCGCCTTTCGCCTGGGGCGCAAGCCGGCCTGCGAGGACGGCCTGCGCATGGCCGGAGCACACACCGACAGTCCCTGCCTGAAGCTCAAGCCGAACGCCCTGCGCGCCGCCAGCGGCTACCTGCAACTGGCGGTGGAGGTGTACGGCGGGGTATTGCTGAACCCCTGGTTCGACCGCGACCTGTCCCTGGCCGGGCGCGTGACCGTGGCCGAGCGCGACGATCGCCTGCGCAACTGCCTGGTGGACTTCCGCGAGCCGGTGGCCGTGATCCCGAGCCTCGCCATCCACCTGGACCGCGAGGCCAACGACTCCCGCAGCATCAATCGCCAGACCATGCTGCCGCCGATCGTGGCCCTGGCCGCGGGCCGCAAGGAAACCCTGGGCACGCTGCTGCTGCGCCAGCTGCGCCGGGACAAGCGAGTGGGTGCCGCCGCCAGGGTGCTGGACTTCGACCTGTGCCTGTATGACACCCAGCCTGCGGCCAGCGTTGGCCTGAAGGGGGAGTTCATCGCCTCGGCACGGCTGGACAACCTGCTCAGCTGCCATGCCGGGCTGCAGGCGCTCATTGACGCCCGCTCACCGCACGGCCAGTTGCTGGTCTGCAACGATCATGAAGAGGTCGGCAGTGGCTCCCTCGGCGGGGCACGGGGCAACTTCCTGGAGAGCGTTCTCGAGCGCATCGCGGGCAATCGCGAGGATTACGCCCGCATGATGCACCGCTCACTGCTGGTCTCCACCGACAATGCCCATGGTGTGCATCCGAACTTTGCCGATCGTCATGATGGCAATCACGGGCCCGTCCTCAATGCCGGCCCGGTGGTCAAGGTCAACAGCAACCAGGCCTATGCCACCAGCAGCGAGACGGCAGGGCTTGTGCGCCACCTCGCCGACCGGGCGAAAGTGCCGCTGCAGTCCTTCGTGGTGCGCTCGGACATGGGCTGCGGCAGCACGATCGGCCCGCTCACCGCCACCCGCCTGGGCGTGCGGACGGTGGATATCGGGGTGCCGACCTTTGCCATGCATTCCATCCGTGAACTGGCCGGCAGTGACGATGCCCGCGCCCTGTACCGGCTCCTGGGCGCGCTGTTCCGCCAGCCGGACCTGAGCGTCGAGACCGCCCCGGCTGCCTGATTCCGGCGCCGTTGCGCGCCGCCAGCCCGACCATGGTCCCGCCCGGGGCCACCTGCCGCCGCCCGCCGACGCTGCCGGCCGCGCCGCTGGCCGGCATTGACCCGCCCCCGGGCTTGCAGGTTTTAGTCCACACAACTACAGTCATTTTTGTATACAATCTTGCATGCGCTTGAGAGGGGGAGGGCTCCTCTCGGCCAATCGGGGAAACCGGAGGAATACCATGTCTGGAA
>CAYGQN010000291.1:0-5737 GCA_964351795.1 uncultured Gammaproteobacteria bacterium | reverse complement strand
GGAGAACAACATGGAATTGCGTGAACTCGGACGCACCGGCCTCAAGGTCAGCAGCGTCTGCCTTGGCACGATGACCTTCGGCCGCCAGAACACCGAGGCCGATGCCCACGCCCAGCTCGATGCGGCCGTGGCCGCCGGCGTGAACTTCATCGACACCGCCGAAGTCTACCCGGTGCCGAACAGCCCCGAGACCTGTGGCGATACCGAGCGCTTCATCGGCACCTGGCTGGCCGCCCGCGGCGGGCGGGAACGGCTGGTGCTGGCCACCAAGGTGTCCGGTCCGGCGGCCCAGGCCGGGATCGCCAATGCCCGGAAGGTCTACAACGCCGCCGCCATCGCCGAGGCCATCGACGCCAGCCTGCAGCGACTGCGTACGGACTGGATCGACCTGTACCAGGTGCACTGGCCGTCCCGGCGCACCAACTTCTTCGGCCGGCTGGGCTATCCCGGCGCCGACGCCGAGGAAGTGCCGATCGAGGAAACCCTGGGTGCGCTCGCCGATGCGGTGCAGGCCGGCAAGATCCGCCACTTCGGCGTGTCCAACGAGACCCCCTGGGGCGTGGCGCGCTACCTGCACCTCGCCGCCGACGGCACGCTGCCCCGCGTGGCCAGCATCCAGAACCCCTACAACCTGCTCAACCGCAGCTTCGAGATCGGCCTGTCCGAGTACAGCGAGCGCGAGGCCGTGGGCCTGCTCGCCTATTCGCCGCTCGGCTTCGGCGTGCTCACCGGCAAGTACCGCGGCGGCCAGTGGCCCGAGGGTGCGCGCCTGACGCTCTGGGGCGAGCAGCTCAAGCGGTATCTGAAGCCCCGGGCGCTGGCGGCCACCGGGCAGTACCTGGATCTCGCCGCCGCGCGGGGCATCAGCCCGGTGCAGCTGGCGCTCGGCTTCGTGACTTCACGCCCCTTCGTGACCAGCAACATCATCGGCGCGACCAGCGTGGCCCAGCTGCAGGAGAACATCGCTGCCTGCGCCTTCGTGCCCGACGCGGAACTGGAGGCGGCCATCGAGGCCATCCACGCCGAGTATCCCAACCCCGCGCCCTGAGCCGGCACCCGGCGCAGGCACCGCGCGGGCAGGCTATGATCCGCCGCCCGGCCCGACAGGAGCCCGAAATGGCCAGTCACGACACTCTCACCAATCTCTCACCCCTGGATGGCCGCTATGCCGGCAAGTGCGATGCGCTGCGGCCGCTGTTCAGCGAATTCGGCCTCATCCGCCTGCGTACCCTGGTGGAACTGCGCTGGCTGCGCGCGCTGGTCGAACACGGCGCCATCGCCGGCATGCCCGGGCCCGGCAGCCAGGCCATGGCGCACCTGGACGCCATCGAGGCGGGTTTCGACACCGGGGCCGCTGCGCGGATCAAGGCGCTGGAGCGCCAGACCAACCACGATGTGAAGGCCGTGGAGTACTGGCTGCGCGAACGCCTGGCCGAGCATCCGGACACTGCCGGGCTGCTGGCCTACATCCACTTCGCCTGCACCTCGGAGGACATCAACAACCTGTCCTACTCGCTGATGCTGCACCGGGGCCGGGAGGAAGCCCTGGCGCCGGCCATGCAGGAGCTCACGGCGCGCGTGCGCGAACTGGCGCACGCCCATGCCGGCCTGCCCATGCTCGCCCGCACCCACGGCCAGTCCGCCACGCCCACCACGCTGGGCAAGGAATTCGCCAATGTCGCCGCCCGGCTCGCGCGCGCCCTGGAGAGCTTCGAGCGGGTGGAACTGCTGGGCAAGATGAACGGCGCCGTCGGCAACTACAACGCCCACATGGTCGCCTGCCCGGAAACCGACTGGCCGGCCCTCGCGCGCATGTTCGTCAACGATCTGGGCCTGGGCTTCAATCCCTACACCACCCAGATCGAACCGCACGACTGCATCGCCGAGTACCTGCATGCCCTGGCCCGCTTCAACACCATCGTGCTGGACCTGTGCCGGGACTGCTGGTCCTACATCTCGCTCGGCTACTTCCGCCAGCGGACGGTGGCCGGGGAGGTCGGCTCCTCGACCATGCCGCACAAGGTCAACCCCATCGATTTCGAGAATGCCGAGGGCAACGTCGGCATCGCCAACGCGCTGGCCGAGAAGCTGGCGCGCAAGCTGCCGGTATCGCGCTGGCAGCGCGATCTCACCGACTCCACCGTGCTGCGCAACCTCGGGGTCGTCGCCGGCCACAGCCTGATTGCCTGGGAGGCCTGCCTGAAGGGCCTGCACAAGCTGGAGGTCAACCCGGCCGCCATCGCCGCCGACCTCGACCGGGCCTGGGAAGTACTGGCCGAGCCGGTGCAGACGCTCATGCGCCGCCACGGCATCGTGGACTCCTACGAGCAGCTCAAGGAACTCACGCGCGGCCGGCCGATCGATCGCGACACCCTGCATGCCTTCATTCGCGCCATCGACATCCCCGCTGCCGACCGCGAGCGCTTGCTGGCCCTGACGCCGGCGGCTTACATTGGCAATGCGGCCGAACAGGCTGCAGCCGTGTAGGAGTGGCGCCGATGAGCACGAACGGCAACCAGGAACCGCCCCGGCCGGACAAACGGATCGAGCTGGAAGACCTGCAGCAGGTACGGGCGCTGGCGCTGGACATGGTGCAGTCCGGCAGCCGCAGCGTCGACATCGCCGGGCGCCAGCTCGACCCGCGCCTGTACGACAACGATGAGTTCGTCACCGCGGTGCGGCAGCTCGCGGTCAGCAGCCGCTACGCGCGCGTGCGCCTGCTGGCGCTGGACGCGCGCCAGCTCGCGGCGAGGGGGCACAGGCTGGTGCTGCTGGCCCAGCAGCTGCCCTCTTTCATCAGCATCCGCGTGCCGTCCTTCGAACATCGCGAGTTCAACGAGGCCCTGCTGCTGGTGGACGAACGCGACTGGATTCACCGGCGCCTGGCGGATCGCTTCGAGGGCTTCGCCTGTCGCGACGATCGGGGCGAGGCGCGGGTGCTGGCGCGCCGCTTCGACCAGATCTGGGAATCCGCCGCCCCGGACCCCAACTTCACGCGCCTCGGCCTGTGAGCCGCGCCGCGCTGCTGGCCCTCTGGCTGCTGGCCGGGAGCGCCCTGGCCGGGGAGATCCGCGTCATCGAACTGCACCACAGCAGCGTCGACGAGCTGCTGCCGGTGCTGCGTCCCCTGGCCGGCGAGGACGCGACGGTCACCGGCATGAACGGCCAGCTCGTCGTGCGCGCCGATGCCGGACTGCTGGACGAGCTGGAGCGCATCGTACGGGTGCTGGACCGCCCGCCCCGCCGCCTGCTCGTGCGCGTGCGCCACCAGAGCAGCGATACCGGCAGCGACCGCGGCGCCGCCCTGGGGGGCAACGTCTGGCTGGACAACGGCGACGGCCGCGGCGGCGTCACGGCGCGCAGCTTCAGCACCGACAGCCACGGCCGCCGCGACCAGAGCTTCCAGGTCCAGGCGCTGGAGGGCCGGCCGGCCTGGGTCGAGACCGGCGCCCTGGTGCCCTACGTGAACCGGCAGCTGTTCCCCGGCGCGCAGGGGGCGATCATCAGCGACACCGTGCAGTTCCAGGACGTGGCCTCGGGCTTTTTCGTGGTGCCGCGCATCAACGGCGAGCAGGTGACCGTGGCCATCTACCCGAAGGCTGCACGCCTGGACCCGCGCCAGCCCGGCGCCATCGCCTACAGCAGCGCCGAAACCGTCGTCTCCGGGCCCCTCGGCCAGTGGCTGGAGCTGGCCGGCACCCGCAGCAGCGGCGGCGAGCGCCAGGACGGCATCGGCGCATCCACCCGGCGCGACTTCAGTCGTTTCGAACAATTCCAGGTCCAGGTGACTCCGCTCGACTGACGGCACCCGGCCCCTGACGGGGGGGGCTGCCTTGCCGTATGATTCCGGCCTTTTCCGGCGCACCCGAGAACACCTGTCATGCAGCTCCTCATGGGCGGTACGGCCCTGTCGGATTTCCGGCTTGCCAACCTTCTTGCCAGGCTCGGCCTGGCGGGCGACATCGCCCCAGCACCGCTGGCGGTGCATGGCTACTGTCTCGTGCTCGCAGATGAACTCGATGCCGCCGGCGAGGCCCGGCTGGCCGGACTGCTGGGCCTGGACGACACGCCGGCGCCGCTGTCGCAGGCGGCACTGGCCGCTGGCGGCTTCATCGTCGCCCCCCGCCCGGGCACGATTTCGCCCTGGTCCAGCAAGGCCACCGACATCCTGCGCAACTGCGGCCTGACCACCGTGCAGCGCATCGAGCGCGTGACCTGCTGGCTGCCCGGCGCGGCCCTGGCCGGGCAGCTACCGGCCCTGCAGGCGCTGGCCCACGATCGCATGACGCAGGCTGTCTACCCGGACATCGCTTCCCTGCACGCCCTGTTCGAAGCCGCCGCGCCCGGTCCGCTGGGACGGATTGCCCTCGGCCAGGATGGTGCGGCAGCGCTCGCCGCCGCCGATGCGCGCCTGGGCCTCGCCCTCAGCGCCGAGGAAATCGACTACCTGCTCGACGCCTACGCAGCGCTGGGCCGCGATCCCACCGATGTTGAACTGATGATGTTCGCCCAGGCCAACTCCGAGCATTGCCGGCACAAGATCTTCAATGCCGACTGGACCATCGACGAGCAGGCCGCCGGCACCAGCCTGTTCGCGATGATCCGCAACACCGCCGCCCGGGCGCCGGAGCGCCTGCTGTCGGCCTACTCGGACAACGCCGCGGTGGCGCGCGGCTACGAGGCCGAGCGCTTCTTCCGCGATCCGGACAGCAAGCACTATGACTACCGGCGCGAGCCGGTCCACCTGCTGGCCAAGGTGGAAACGCACAACCACCCGACCGCCATCGCGCCCTACCCCGGCGCGGCGACGGGGGCCGGCGGCGAAATCCGCGACGAGGCCGCCACGGGGCGTGGCGCCCGGGCCAAGGCGGCACTGACCGGCTTCAGCGTGTCCAACCTGCGCATCCCCGGCTTCACGCACGAGTGGGAGTTCGACGCCGGCCGGCCGGGCCGCATCGCCTCGGCGCTGGACATCATGCTCGAGGGCCCGATCGGCGCCGCCGCCTTCAACAACGAGTTCGGCCGGCCGGCCCTGTGCGGCTACTTCCGCAGCCTGGAAACGCCGGTGAGCTGGCCCGGCGGCAGCGATGTCCGGGGCTATCACAAGCCGATCATGCTGGCCGGCGGCGTCGGCAACATCCGCCAGGCCCATGTCAGCAAGGGCCGCATGTCCGCAGAAGCGCTGCTGGTGGTGCTGGGCGGGCCGGCCATGCTCATCGGCCTCGGCGGCGGCGCGGCCTCCTCGGTCAGTGCCGGCAGCAGCGACGCCGACCTCGATTTCGCCTCGGTGCAGCGGGCCAACCCCGAGATGCAGCGGCGCTGCCAGGAGGTCATCGACAGCTGCTGGGCGCTGGGCGAGGCCAACCCGGTGGTGTCCATTCATGATGTAGGCGCCGGCGGGCTGTCCAACGCCCTGCCCGAGCTGCTGCATGACAGCGGCCGCGGTGGTGACATCGACATCAGCGCCATTCCCCGCGCCGATACCAGCCTGTCACCGCTGGAGCTGTGGTGCAACGAATCCCAGGAGCGCTACGTGCTGGCCCTGGAGCCGACGGGGCTGGCGGCGTTCGGCGACATCTGCGAGCGCGAACGCTGCCCCTTCGCCGTGGTCGGCCGGGCGCGCGGGGAAACCCGGCTCACGCTGGCCGCGCCCGGGGACAGCCAGGCGGCCATCGACATCCCCATGGAGGTCATGCTGGGCAAGGTGCCGCGGATGCACCGCCGCGCCCGATGGGCG
>CAYGQN010000290.1:0-5764 GCA_964351795.1 uncultured Gammaproteobacteria bacterium | reverse complement strand
CGCCGCCTGCTGCAGCTGACCATCGATGATGCCCGGCGTACCGACGACATGATGGACATGCTGCTTGGCAAACGCCGCGCCGCCGACCGGCGCAGCTGGCTGGAAGCCCGGGGTGACAAGGCCGATGTCTGACAAGCACGCGGGGCAGGCGCATGGCTGACGACACGCTGCCGCTGGATTTCGAGAACATCGAGCGCCGGCCATTGGCCGAGTACACCGAGCGGGCGTACCTGGATTACTCCATGTACGTCATTCTCGACCGGGCGCTGCCGCACGTCGGCGACGGCCTCAAGCCGGTGCAGCGTCGCATCATCTTCGGCATGAGCGAACTCGGCCTGCGCTCCACCGCCAAGCCGAAGAAATCCGCACGCACGGTGGGCGACGTGCTCGGCAAGTTCCATCCCCACGGCGACACGGCCTGCTACGAAGCCATGGTGCTGATGGCCCAGCCGTTCTCGTACCGCTATCCGCTGGTCGATGGCCAGGGCAACTGGGGCTCCATCGACGACCCGAAATCCTTCGCCGCCATGCGTTACACCGAGGCCAAGCTGGCGGCCTTCGCCGACGTGCTGCTGGGCGAGGTCGGCCAGGGTACGGTGGACTGGGTACCGAATTTCGATGGCTCCCTGGAGGAGCCGCGGGTCCTGCCAGCGCGGCTGCCGCACGTGCTGCTCAACGGCACGACAGGCATTGCCGTGGGCATGGCCACGGACATCCCGCCGCACAACATGCGCGAACTGGCAGCAGCCGCGAAGCTGCTCATCGAGCGGCCCTCCAGCACCACCGAGGCCCTGTGCAAGTTGATGCCGGCCCCGGACTACCCGACCGAGGCGGAGATCATCACGCCACGCGCCGAGCTCGTGCGCATGTACGAAACCGGCCATGGCTCCCTGCGCATGCGTGCCCGCTACGAGCGCGAGGACGGCAACATCGTGCTCACGGCGCTGCCCTTCCAGGTTTCCGGCGCGCGGGTGCTGGAGCAGATCGCCGCGCAGATGAACGCGAAGAAGCTGCCGATGCTGGAGGACCTGCGCGACGAGTCAGACCACCGCAACCCGGTGCGCCTGCTGCTGATTCCGCGTTCGAACCGCGTCGACGTGGACGGGCTGATGAACCACCTGTTCGCCACGACCGATCTCGAGCGCAGCTACCGCATCAACCTCAACGTGATCGGCCTGGACGGCAAGCCGCACGTGATGGGCCTGCGGGACATGCTGCGCGAGTGGGTCAGCTTCCGCCTGGAGACCGTGCGCCGGCGCCTGCAGCACCGCCTGGACAAGGTGCTGCATCGCCTGCACATCCTCGAGGGCCTGCTGGTTGCCTACCTGAACATCGACGAGGTCATTGCCATCATCCGCGCCGAGGACGAGCCCAAGCCCGTGCTCATGGCGCGCTTCGCGCTTACCGCTGTCCAGGCCGAGGCCATCCTGGAACTCAAGCTGCGCCACCTGGCGAAGCTGGAGGAGATGAAGATCCGCGGCGAGCAGGACGAGCTGGAACTCGAGCGCCGGGACCTCGAAAAGACGCTCGGCTCCGAGCAGCGGATCCGCACGCTCATCCGCAAGGAGATCGATGCCGACGTCGAGAAATACGGCGATGACCGCCGCTCGCCGCTGGTCGAGCGCGAAGCCGCCCAGGCGCTGGACCAGACCGAGCTGGTGCCGGCGGAGCCGATCACGGTGGTGCTCTCGGAGAAGGGCTGGGTACGCGCGGCCAAGGGCCACGACGTCGATGCCGAGGCGCTGACCTACCGCGACGGTGACGGCTTCATCGCCGCCGCGCGTGGCCGTACCAACGAGCAGGTGGTGTTCATCGACACCACCGGGCGCTGTTATTCCCTGCCGGCGCATTCGCTGCCCTCGGCGCGTGGCTTCGGGGAGCCCCTGTCGGGGCGGCTGACACCGCCCGACGGCGCCGGCTTCAAAGGGGTGATGACCGGTGGCCCGGATACCCATTACCTGATTGGCAGCGACGCCGGCTATGGCTTCGTCGCCCGGCTGGCGGATCTGCATGCCAAGAACAAGGCCGGCAAAGCGGTGCTGACACTGCCCCGGGGCGCCGGCGTGCTGGTGCCGACCCGGGTCGAGGCCCTGAACGTCGACTGGGCGGTCTACATCACCAACACCGGCCGCCTGCTCACCTTCCCGCTGATTGATCTGCCAGTGATGGCCCGCGGCAAGGGCATGAAAACCCTCGGCATCCCGTCCGGCCGGGTGGAAAAGCGCGAGGAGTACCTGGTGGTGGGCCGCGTCCTGCCCGAGCACTGCGGGATCCGCATCCACGCCGGCCAGCGCCACATGTCGCTGGGCTGGATTGAACTGAACGACTACGCCGGGGAACGCGGCCGCCGCGGCGCCAAGCTGCCGCGCGGCTACCAGAAGGTCGACCGGGTGGAACTGGTGCGGCCCAAATCCGCCGGCGGCTGACGCCCACTGGCCCGCTTCGCCGCACCGCGGGCGAAATAATTTCATCCTAAACACGGCCCTGGAAGAATGACCGCACTGGCTCGGGGCCGCACACCGGCCCGACCCACAGGATCCTGCTCGACCAGAATTCAGTACAGAGAGGCATGGTAGCCAAACACCCGCCGTAATGGGTGGAACACGGTAAAGGCCTGAACCTTCGGCTCGGTAGGCCGAGCTTTTTGGGACGACCTGAAGCCGGACCTTGTCGGCCGACCAGGGATGGAAGAAGTTGCAAGTTCCGAGCACCATGCCGCCGACTGCAGTGACCGCCGTGATGATGTTTTTTTGATTCCATTTCAGTCACCGGCTCATCGTTGAACAAGCCCCTGGCACTGTCGCCGCAAAGCAGTTTTCCAGTTTTCCGAGGCAATCAAACAGTACGTGATGCGAAAGCGGCAGTGGCCATGACCCATCGCGACACGAATCTGCTTCTTGGGGAAGCGCCCCGAGGCAACCGTAAAGGTATCTTTGACAGTTCGGGGGTGGCGGCCGGCGGCAGAACCTCTGTTTAAAGTCTACTTTAATGTTGGCTCTTGTTATTAATGAATGCTTTAGTATAAGAAGATCGCAATAAAGGATTCGTTAAGATGGAGCGAACCACGGGCACTTACGCCCCCTCGACAACGCTGGGGGATGCGGTTCAGGCCTTCGTGCCGCATCCGCTACCGCCCGCCGCGCCCGAGCTGGCTGTGGAGGCCTGTACGGACCTGAACCGTCAGGCAGAGCTGGCGCTTGCCCGCCTGTCCGGGGTTTCCGGCCTGGTGCCGTCAGTGGACTGGCTGCTGTACAGCGCCATCCGCAAGGAAGCCCTGCTTACCTCACAAATCGAAGGTACCCAGGCGACATTGCCCGATCTGTTCGACGAGGAGGCGGGGCTCGTCGTCAACAACAAGGACGATGTCGAGGAAGTCACCAACTATCTGCGGGCCTTTCGACTGGTACAGGACAACCTGCGCGATCCCAATGGGCTGCCCGTCAGCGTGCGCCTGCTATGCGAGGCTCACCGTGTCCTGCTGGACGGGGTGCGCGGTGCCGGCAAGCAGCCTGGGGAGCTGCGCCGTTCCCAGAACTGGATTGGCGGCACGCGGCCCGGCAACGCCGCTTTCGTACCACCACCGGCAGACCGGGTGGCCGATCTCCTGGGCGACCTGGAGCAATTCATTCACGAGGAGGCGGGCACGCTGCCGCCGCTGGTCAGGATTGCGCTGGCACACGCCCAGTTCGAAACCATCCATCCCTTCCTCGATGGCAATGGCCGGATCGGGCGCCTGCTGATTGCCGCGCTGCTGGAACACTGGAGATTGCTGCCGGAACCGCTCATGTACCTCAGCGGCTACCTGAAACAACATCAGGCCGAGTATTACCGACGCCTGTCGAACATCCGCACCGAAGGTGACTGGGAGTCCTGGGTGGTGTTCTTCCTGGAAGGCGTGGCGATAGCCGCCACTGATGCCGAACGCGGCATCATCGCCATCGCCAGCCTGATCGCGACGGATCGGCGCCGCCTGCTCGAAGCCCCCAAGGCTGGCCCCACCAGCTACCGGCTGTTCGAAATGTTGCCGATGATGCCGCGCTTGACCATCGAGCGGGTGCGGAAGGCCCTGGACACCAGCTTCCCGACCGCCAATGCGGCCGTCGAAGTGCTGGAAGACCTGGGCATCGTCACGGAAATGACCGGCCAGAAGAAGAATCGCAGTTACAGCTACCAGTCCTACATCGAGCTGCTGTCCCGGTGATGACAGGGGGGCGCTCCGGTCTCCACCGCTCCGAAGTGGCTGACCGAGGGGCATTTGGGGGGCAAGCACCGCGCACGAAAAAAATACCGGGCACGAATGCCCGGTTCAGCTCCGGGAACCAGCGAGGAGGGGAGGAGCTTGCGGTTCCCGGCCCACACCAGCGTATCGGCGCCCGGTCGGATTCCTTTAGCCGGCCCGGCGTTCATGTTCCCGTCACGTCGACGGGGTTAAACGGGACTTGAAAATCGCGGGCTGCGCCCGCATCTACCGACCCGGTTAAAGGGATTACCAGGAGTCACAGAACGCCATGATGCGCATCGTCCTGTTCGCCGCGACCAACGTGGCGGTGTTGTTCGTCCTCACCATCATCATGCGGGTCTTCGGCCTCGAGCAGGCCCTGGCCGGCTCGGGCACGAACCTCACCGGCCTGCTGATCTTCTCGGCCATCTTCGGCATGAGCGGCGCGCTCATCTCGCTGTTCATGTCCAAGTCCATGGCCAAGCGCGCGGTGGGTGCGCACATCATCGACCAGCCTGCCAACGAGGTGGAGCGCTGGCTGGTGGATACCGTGGCCCGGCAGGCCGAGGCGGCCGGTATCGGCATGCCCGAGGTGGCGCTGTACGAGGCCCCCGAGCCGAATGCCTTTGCCACCGGCGCCAATCGCAACAATGCCCTCGTGGCCGTGAGTACCGGCCTGCTGCGGGCAATGAGCCGCGAGGAAGCCGAGGCGGTGCTCGGCCACGAGGTCGCACACGTGGCCAACGGCGACATGGTCACCCTCACCCTGCTGCAGGGCGTGCTGAACACCTTCGTGATCTTCCTGTCCAGGGTGCTGGGCCAGGTCATCGATCGGGCGGTGTTCAAGAGTGAACGCGGCTACGGGCCGGGCTACTTCATCGTCTCCCTGGTGCTGCAGGTGGTGCTGGGTGTGCTGGCGACCATCGTCGTGCGCTGGTTCAGCCGCTACCGCGAGTTCCGGGCCGATGCCGGCGGTGCGCGGCTCACCAGCCGCGAGGCGATGGCCTCGGCGCTGGAGCGACTGAAGGCCGGGTCCCAGGCCTCGGAGCTGCCCGAGGGCATGCAGGCTTTCGGTATCAACACCGGCAAGCTCGCCGGCCTGTTCAGCACCCATCCGCCGCTGGACGACCGCATCCGCGCCCTGCGCGAGGCCGGCTGATCCGGCCCGATCGCAGGCGCGGGCGGCGCTCGCCTGCTCGCCGGGCCGGCCGATGTGCCGGCCCGGGTCTGCAGGGGTAGAATGCGAGGCATGACCGAGCCCCCGGCTGCACAAACCGATCGCCACAGCCTGGCACTGGGGCGGGTGCTCGGGGTGGTCATCCGGCTCGACCTCAGCGTGCTCATCATTTTCGCGCTGATCGTCTTCAGCCTCGCCGGCGGCGTGTTTCCCCGCTGGCATCCGCAGTGGTCCGCCGCGACCCACTGGCTCACGGCCGTGGCCGCCGGCATCGCCTTTTTCGCCTCACTGCTGGCGCATGAGCTGTCCCATGCCGTGGTTGCCCGGCACCATGGGGTCCCGGTCCCGCGCATCACGCTGTTCCTGTT
>CAYGQN010000289.1:0-5813 GCA_964351795.1 uncultured Gammaproteobacteria bacterium | reverse complement strand
TGCCGCCTACGTGGTCGATGAGGAGGTCAGCATTGCAACGCCCGATGGCAACGCCGATGCGTACTGGGTCCATCCCGAGGCCGGCAGTCATGCGGCGGTCATCCTGTGGCCCGACATTGTCGGTATGCGCACGGCCAAGCGGTTGATGGGCAAGCGGCTGGCTCAATCCGGCTACGCGGTGCTCGTAGTGAACCCTTACTACCGCACCGTCGCCGGCCAAGTGGTGGAGGATGGCCAGACCTTCGGTGACCCCGGGGTGCGCGAGAAGCTGATGCCGCATGCGCAGTCGCTCTCGCCCGCGACCTGCCTCACCGATGGCCGTGCCTTCGTGGAGTGGCTGGACCGGCAGTCCGCCGTCGACACCACCCGCCCCATCGGCGCCATGGGCTATTGCATGACCGGTTCCTATGTCTTTCGCCTGGCGGCGGACATGCCCGGGCGGATCGGCGCCGGTGCATCTTTCCACGGCGGTGGCCTGGTGACCGAAGCAGCGGACTCCCCGCACCGGCTTGTCGCCCGGATGCGCCCCGGCGCCGGCATCCTGGTGGCGATTGCGGAGAATGATCATGCCCGCGAGCCGCAGGCTGCCGGCGAGCTGAAGGCGGCCTTCGCCGAGGCGGACGGGGTGTACGGCGAGGTGGAGGTATACGAGGGCACGCGGCATGGCTGGTGCCCGATTGATTCGGCCGTCTACCACCAGGCCCAGGCCGAGCGCGCCTGGAACCGCATGCTGCGCCTGTTCGGGCATCACCTGGCCTGAGCCCAGCGCCCGGCATCGGCTGACGGGCGGGGCCGCCGGCCTTTCCAGACGGGCGCCCCTGCAGCAGGCGTGTCCCGGTCGGACTCGGCGGGTACCGGCCCTGCGGCGAAAGCGGCTGACGCAACCGGGCCTCGGCGAACCGTGCCCGCCATGCTGCGCTCGTCTTGGCCCCGGAGGCGCGGCTTGCCCGGGCGCCGGCACTGGGGCTCGACCGTGCCTGCATGTTAGGGTCTGAGTGACAAGGTCGGCCGGGCAAGCCACGCACATCGCGGCGCCGGGCCCGCCGATCGATGACGGAAACCAGACAGCGTTCACGCGGACGGTTGCCATGATTCGCAAACTGCTTCTCCTTGCCTGCCTGTTGCTGTCCATGGCGCCGCCCGGCGGCGCGCAGGCGCCACTTGGCGCCGCGCCGGACGGGGCGCCGCTGGTGCTTCTGGCGCGGGTGGAAGGCGTCATCGGCCCGGCCACCGCGCAGCAGGTCAGCGAGGCAATCACCACTGCCGGCGAGCGCAACGCAGCCGCCCTGGTGCTCATGCTCAACACGCCGGGCGGGCTGGTCGACAGCACGCGCGAGATCATCATTGCCATCCTCGCCGCCGAGGTGCCGGTCATCGGCTATGTCGCACCGGCCGGAGCGCATGCCGCCAGTGCCGGCACCTATATCCTGTATGCCACCCACGCCGCCGCCATGGCGCCGGCCACCAACATCGGCGCGGCCACGCCGATCCAGGTGGGCGGCGGCATGCCGGAGTTGCCGGAGATGCCCGCCAACCCCCTGGATGAAGCCGTGGACGGGCAGGGCGAGGGCAGCGACGGCAACGCGCAGGACAATCCGGCGGGTACCGGGGAGGAGGCCGTTGCCGAGGAGGCGCCGGCCAGCGCGGAGGAGGACGACGCCGGGGATCGGCCGGCCTTCCGCAGTAATCGCGATGCCTTGTCGGGCAAGCAGCTCAACGATGCCGTGGCCTTCCTGCGCAGCCTGGCCGAACTGCGTGGCCGCAACGCCGAGTGGGCGGAAGCGGCGGTGCGCGAGGCGGCCACGCTCACTGCAAGCGCGGCGCTGGAGAACAACGTCATCGAAGCGGTTGCGGGCTCGCTGCCCGAGCTGCTGACAGCCCTGGACGGCCGCACCGTGAAGGTGGGTGATCGCGAGAGACCACTGGTGCTGAAGGAGGCGCGCGTCGAGGAGCTGGAGCCCTCGCTGGTCAATCGCCTGCTGGCCATCATCGCCAACCCCAACGTAGCGCTCATCCTGATGATGATCGGCGTGTACGGGCTCATCTTCGAGTTTTCCAACCCCGGCACCATCGGCCCTGGCGTGCTCGGCGCCATCTGCCTGGTGATGGGTCTGTACGCGCTGAACCAGCTGCCGCTGGATTACGCCGGGCTCGCCCTCATCGGCCTTGGCATTGCCTTCATGGTTGCCGAGGCGGTGTCACCCTCCTTCGGCGTGCTGGGCCTTGGCGGCCTGGCGGCCTTCATCATCGGCGCGGCCATGCTCATCGACACCGACATTCCGGCCTACCAGCTGTCCTGGACCGTCATCATCGGCACCGCCGTGGTGACCGGGGCCGTGCTGATGGTGGTGGTCGGTTTCGCGGTGCGCTCGTTCAGGGCGCCGGTACGCACCGGAAACGCAGCGCTGCATGGCGAAGCCGGGCAGGTCACTGACTGGTCCGGTAACAGCGGCTACGTCCACGTGGCCGGCGAGCGCTGGCGCGCCAGGGCCGAGGGCGCGGCACCGGCGGTCGGCGCCGCCGTGGAGGTGCTGGACGTGCATGGCCTGGAACTGCTGGTCAGGCCGCTTGCCGACGAGGACAACCCGGAACGGGAGAAGCGCAATGAACCCGGAGGAGATTGAAATGGTATTCGACTATTCATTCTGGATCGTGGTGGGCTTCGGCCTGCTGCTGCTGATCGCCAGTGCCATCCGCATCCTGCGCGAGTACGATCGCGGCGTGGTGTTCACCCTCGGGCGCTTCACCAGCGTCACCGGCCCGGGCCTCATCATCCTGATCCCCGGCATCCAGAAAATGGTACGGGTGGACCTGCGGACCTTCGTCGAGGACGTGCCCAGCCAGGATGTCATCAGCCGCGACAACGTATCGGTGAAGGTCAACGCTGTCATCTACTACCGGGTGGTGGATCCGGAGCGGGCGATTCTCAACGTCGAGGACTACCACGCCGCCACCAGCCAGCTTGCGCAGACCACCCTGCGCTCGGTGCTCGGCAAGCATGAACTGGACGAGATGCTGGCCGAGCGCGACCAGCTCAACAGCGACATCCAGGAAATCCTCGACCAGCAGACCGACGCCTGGGGCATCAAGGTGGCCAACGTGGAAATCAAGCACGTGGACATCGACGAGAGCATGATTCGCGCCATCGCCAGGCAGGCCGAGGCCGAGCGCCTGCGCCGGGCCAAGGTCATCAACGCCGAGGGTGAACAGCAGGCCGCCGAGAAACTTGTCCAGGCGGCCGAGCAGCTGTCGCATCAGCCAAGCGCCATGCAGCTGCGCTACTTCGCGGCGCTGTACGACATTGCCGGCGAGAAAACCAACACCATCGTGTTCCCGCTGCCGGTGGAGCTGTTCGCGCATCTCACCGGCGGCGCGCAGGCGAAGCCGGACGGGCAATCCTCCAATCCCTGAATCGCCGCGTGGCGTCTTGATCCGATGCGGCCGGCCGGCATACTGGACGGCCGCCTGCCCGCCTTTTCCAGGAGACAAGCAAACTTGCCACGCGCCGTTGTTGCGCTGCTTGCGTTATTCATCCCGACCCTGCTGCTTGCCGGGGAGGGGCTGTTCCCGTTGCCGGACGAGATGCGCGACGACGTCGCCTTCTGGCGACGCATCTACACCGAGTTCGATACCCGCAGCGGCGTGGTGCACGATTCCTGGCGGCTGGATATCGTCTACGAGCCGGTGCGCTTCGACGCCACGGCCCGTACCCGCAGTGCACGCGAACGGCTGGTGCGACAGGTCAAGGCCCGCTACCAGCGCGCATTGCTGAATCTTGCCGCTGGCAAGCGGGAGAACCTGGACTCGGCCGAGCAGCGGGCGCTGGCCTTGTGGGGCGAGAACGTGGATGCCCAGACTCTGCGCACGGCCGCCGGGCAGCTACGTTTCCAGCTTGGCCAGGCCGACAAGTTCCGGGCCGGGCTGGAGCGCTCGGGGCGCTGGCTGGCGTTCATCCGGGAAAGCCTGAAGGACATGGGCCTGCCGCAGGAGCTGGCGGTGTTGCCGCACGTGGAGTCCTCCTTCCATCCCGGCGCCCTGTCCAAGGTGGGGGCAACCGGCCTGTGGCAGTTCACGCGCAGTACCGGCCGGCGCTTCATGCGCATCGATCACGTCATCGATGAGCGGCTGGACCCGTGGCTGGCCACCACTGCGGCCTTGCGCCTGCTGAAGTACAACCACGATACGCTCGGGCACTGGCCGCTGGCGCTGACCGCCTACAACCATGGTCTGGCCGGCATGCGCCGGGCCGTCCGGCAGGTGGGCTCGCAGGATATCGCCGTGATCGCCAGGCGCTACCGCAGCCGCAGTTTCGGCTTTGCTTCGCGCAATTTCTATCCCGCCTTTCTGGCGGCACTGGAGGTTGATCGCAAGGCCGGGAGCTTCTTCCCCGGCGTGAGGCGGGAGCCCGCGGCCGACCTGGCAACGCTGAACATGCCCGCCTTCGTGGCCGCCGACAGGCTGGCTGCTGCGCTTGGTATCGACATCGCCACGCTGCGCGCCCATAACCCGGCCCTGCTGGCGCCGGTGTGGTCCGGTGACAAGTACATCCCCAGGGGCTTCGGCCTGCGGCTGCCGCGCCAGTTGCTGGTCGGCTCTGGAACGCGGGCACTGGCGGCGCTGACCGCCCCGGATCGGCACGCGGCACAGGTGCCCGACCGCGAACACGTGGTCAGCAGCGGCGACACGCTGTCGGCCATCGCCGCCTACTACGGCAGCAGCGTGGCGGAACTGGCCTCCCTCAACGGTCTGCGCGATCGGCACAGCCTGCGCATCGGCCAAGTGCTCATCCTGCCCGGTGGGGCGGCGGCGCGCCCGGCGGTGGCCGCTGCCGGCGCAGACGCCGGAGTCAGCGATGTCGCAGAGGTAGCAGAGGTAGCAGAGGCCGAGGCAGCGAGTGCGCCGGGGACGACGCTCGAAGTGTCAGCCGTCGGGTCGGTGGCAGCGCCGCCGCCGGTCCCGGCCGACACCGCCGCAGACGTGCTGGCCGATGAGGGCGAGGGCACTCTGAACGAAGCGCAGCCGATGCTGGCGGCGGACCCGACCGACTACACCGTGGATACCGAAGGGCGCATCGTGGTGCAGGTGCTGGAAACACTGGGTCACTACGCGGACTGGCTGGCCATCCCGACCCAGCGACTGCGGGACCTGAACGGCCTGCGCTTCGGTCACAGCATCGAACTCGGGGACAGGCTGCGGCTGGACTTCAGTGAAGTCCCGGCCGGGCGTTTCGAGGCGAGGCGCGAGGCTTTCCACCGCGACGTCCAGGCCACCTTCTTCGCCGCCCACCGCATTCACGGCATGCACGAGCACGTTGTGCAGCGTGGTGACTCCCTGTGGCTGCTGCTGCGCTCGCGCTACCGGGTCCCGTTCTGGCTGCTGCGTCAGTACAACCCGGACCTGGATCCGGCCCGGCTCAGCCCCGGTATGGTGTTGCGGATCCCGCAAGTCGTGCCGGTGGCCGACGGCCTGTCGCCGGGCTGATCCGCGCCCTCGCCGGGCCGCGACACCCACTCCAAGCCACGGCGACCCGAACGAAGGCACCATCGCGACACCCACCAGCAACAACGGCAACCCGAACGAAGCCGCCAGACCCAAACCCGGCGCATTCGCGGCTGAAGCCGCTCCTACGGGGGGTGGGCCGCCACGCCTTCAATCGCCCCCGTAGGGCCGACTTCAGTCGGCCGGAATGCCTCTGCGGATCTGCGGTTTGGGGATTCGCGGCTGAAGCCGCTCCTACGGGGGGTGCGCCACCACGCCTTCAATCGCCCCCGTAGGGCCGACTTCAGTCGGCCGGAATGCCTCTGCGGATCTGC